>JAOAEQ010000004.1 GCA_026416715.1 bacterium | reverse complement strand
CAATATTCCATCGGAACAATATCAGGAATTAACCCTTTTTCCTTCAACGCTTCCGCAGTTGCCGGACCGATCGCAGCTATTCGTGCGGTTCGAAACAGGCGGGAATCAAGGTTCTTTTCCGCTAACCGCTGGAAAAAATATGTTACGCCATTAACGCTGGTAAATATAACCCAATCATAATTCGCGAGGTTTCTAATCGCTTTATCTAGCGGTCTCCAGTTAGAAGGCGGGATAATCTCTATCGTCGGGAATTCGATAACTTCTGCACCGAACGATTCTAACACGCGCACAAACTCGCTCGCTTGCGATCTCGTTCGCGTAACCAGAATCCGTTTACCGAATAACGGGTTCGATTCGAACCAATTCAGTTTATCCCGAAGTTTAACAACGTCCCCGACAATGATAACTGCTGGCGGTTTGAATTGGTTCTGTTTGGCTTTTTCAGCTATATCTGCCAGTGTTCCAACAATCGTTTCCTGTTTCGGAGTTGTTCCATGTCGGATTATAGCGACTGGGGTTCGTTTTGGTCTGCCATGTTTGAGTAACTGGGTAACAATTAACGGGAGATTGCCTACACCCATCAGAAATATCAAGGTGCCAACGCTCGTTGCGAGGTGCGCCCAGTTAATCGAACTAGAACCTTTCGTCGGAACTTCATGTCCGGTGATAACCGCGAAATCGGAGGTATATTCCCGATGCGTGACCGGTATCCCAGCATACGCAGGAACCGCAATCGCAGAGGTTACCCCCGGTACGAACTCGAACAGGATACCAGCCTGAACTAACACTTCCGCTTCTTCTCCGCCACGACCGAACACCGTCGGGTCACCGCCTTTAAGTCGGCAGACGGTTTTCCCCGCGTGCGCTTTTTTAATCAGAAGAGCATTGATTTCTTCCTGCGGTAAAGTATGTTCACCCGCTTTTTTCCCGACATAAATCAGTTCTGTTTCCGGTCTCGCATACGCTAACAATTTCGGATTCGCTAAATAATCATAGATAATCACATCCGCAGTTTTGATACACTCTAACCCTTTAACCGTAATAAGCCCAGGGTCACCTGGTCCTGCTCCAACGAGATATACCTTACCAAAATTCTTCATATCAATCCATCCGAAATTCGAATCATCATCTTACAATAACCGTCAACATCGTTGCCCAGCAATCTTGCTGGGTAAACTTCAGTCCATAGTTCGTGCCTATTCAGGTCAACTGGCTTTAATCACGTTAACAGTTATAAAGTTATAATATGATTCTCGAATGAAGTCGGGTCGTAAAAATAAGGTTTATTAATTATTGAATATCAGTTCGAGTTTGAAGGATTTGTCCAGCACCAGCGGATAACAATTTCTGCGCTAATTGGTTCCCCAATTCAACAGCGCTGGGGATCGTTAACATATCGGTTTCAATTCTACTCCGGATAAACTTACTGCCGTCAGGACTAGCAATCAACCCGTCTAAAATGAGTTTATTCTGTTCAACGCGCGCATAAGCAGCGATCGGTAATCGGCATCCACCACCTAGCCCAGCGAGAAACGACCGTTCCGCAGTTATCGCAAGTTCAGTTTTCTTATCATTCAATTGTTGTAATAACGTTATCACCGGTTTATCTGCAGCACGGGATTCAATTGCAATCGCCCCCTGCCCGACTGCAGGTAACATAATTTCAAATGGTATGATATGCATAAACTCATGTTTGATTTTCAACCTAGCTAACCCTGCAGCAGCGACAATGATCGCATCTAATCCTTCCTGTTCAAGTTTCTCGATGCGGGTGTTTAGGTTACCGCGGAGTTCGACCATAACCAAATCCGGTCGAAAGTGAAGCAATTGCGATTGGCGTCGCAAACTGCTGGTGCCGACTCGCGCTTTTTCCGGTAGCGTATCTAATAAAGATAATGTTTCCTCGCCATGTTCATCCGGAACATGAACTTGGCTTGACCGATTAAAAATAATCGCATCATGCGCATCCGCTCGTTTGGGAAACGCAACCAGTGCTAAACCATCAGGTAATTCTGTCGGTACATCTTTCAAACTATGTACCGCAAAATCTATCTTCTTCGCTAATAACGCTTCTTCCAGCTCTTTGGTGAACACGCCTTTCGTTGGCGCTTTCGACCAAGTTGTACCCCGGAATTTATCGCCGGTAGTCGTTATTTTCTCAAGTTTAACGGTTATTCCGGGAACCTTTTTTAATAACCGGGATTTAACCCATTCCGCCTGCTGGATAGCGAGTTGACTACCGCGAGTTCCAAGAATCAATGTTCGTTTTTTCATAAGAGAGATATGTTAGTTAACCAATGAATTGATTGAATGGTTAAAATAAGGTACCGTATACTCTGGATTATTCAGAGGTATTCTGCGGTTCAGCATTATCCGTTTCTTTTTCCAACTCAAATAACTCAGTTACCACCTGCGAATATATTATCCCATTCCCGCTAGCTGCACGCTTTTTCAATTGTTCAAGCGGCGAGTTGAGAAACTGGTTCATAATCCGCTGGGTTAAATATCCGATTTTCTCTTTCTGTTCCGGGCTTAATTCATCCAGTTGATATAACGTTTTTTCCAGTTCTTTCAAACGGATATGGTCTAATTTCGCATTCAGTTTCTTGATGACAGGAGTAACCGCCAGCGCATGATACCACTGATTAAATTCCTGCACTTCCTTATCAATAATCGCTTCACATTTTGCTAACTCCTGTTGCCGCAGCGCTCGATTATTATTCGCTACCTGCTGTAAATGGTCGATATTATATAAATAAACATTATCCAGCGATTCAACCTGCGGGTCAATATCCCGCGGAACCGCAATATCAATGAGAAATATCGGTTTATGTTTGCGTGCTCGCATAACCGGCAGCATATCTTCTTTGCGAATAATAAACCGCGGTGAACCAGTTGAACTTATCACAATATCAACGTCAACCATACGGTTGAAACAGGTATCGAACCGTTCCGCTTGCCCACGATATGCTGCCGCAAGTTTAACCGCACGCTCGTAATTCCGATTACTCACAATGACCGAACTTGCCCCGGCATCAACCAGATGCCGTAACGTATGTTCGCTCATTTCTCCCGCGCCGATAATCATCACAGAACGATTCGATAGTTCACCGAAAATCTTTCGGGCTAATTCTACCGCAACGGAACTAATGGAAACCGCTCCTTTCCCAATATCGGTTTTACTGCGAATTTCTTTCGCGACATTGAATGCCCGCTGGAATACCGTATTCAGCATAAATCCGGTATTCCCAGTTTTTTTCGCTAGCTCATACGCTTCTTTCACCTGACCGAGAATCTGTGCTTCTCCGAGCACCATCGAATCTAAACTTGCCGCTACCCGAAATAAATGCCGAACTGCGCCATTCCCGTGATGAATATACAGGTTTAGAGCAAAATGCGATATCGGAATCTGGTGGAATTCAGCGAGAAATTGTTTCGTTGTATGAATCATTTCCGATACTGTTGCATCAGCAACGATATATATTTCCACCCGATTACAGGTGGTTAATATCACCGCTTCACTCGCTTGAGTCATCTCGCGTAATCGCGTTAACGCAACTGGAATCTGCGATTCAGAAAACGCGAGTTTTTCCCGAATTTCAATCGGTGCGGTTAAATGATTCAATCCGAGCGTAAGGATATTCATAACTCCATCATCATCTAAATTAACCTATCGGAGTAATTGAAAAGAAACTAAAAAATTCTTATGCACCAGTTCTTCGCACTTAAACTCAGGATGATTCATAATCACTCCTTAAACAGACCAGCCGCATAGCTCGATATCCATCGGGATAATTTGTCGTAGCGGAACCGATAGAAAATGTATTACTAAACCCGAAAAGTAATTCCGTCACCGACTTCCCCAAAGAGAAACCATTCACGTTCCATATTGCTGTATAATTTGTTTAAACCGCAGTTCCGCTTCTTGTTTTAACCCTCTTTGTAAAAGGTATAGTATATCGGATGTAACTAATGCAGACATAATCTGGTCGCGCTGTTTTTGATTCGGAACTAGTTTACGTAGGGCAGTTCGCCATTTCGCAAGCTTTTCAACAAACATAGCGTATTCTGGCCCGAACTGTTTTTCCAACTCTGTTCGAAGATGTTTGGATAACGCTGGCGCTTTCCCTTCCGTTGAAACCGTAATTAACAACGACCCGCGACGTATACTTGCCGGCACCTGAAAATTACAGAGTTCCGGCGTATCAACTATGTTAACCAAAACATTGCGCTGTTTCGCAGATTGCGCAATCTGCTGATTTACCTTATTACTATTGGTAGCTCCAATAACTAAAAAAGCGGTCGCTACATCTTCCGGCTGATATGCGCGGTTAACTATCCGGATACGTTTAGCGCGCGCGAGTTTCTGCAAAGCAGGATGAATCTGCGGAGCAACAACCGTAACCTGCGCGCCACAACTTAATAATGATTCTACTTTTCGTAACGCAACTTCACCCCCGCCGATAACGACACATGGTTTCTTGTTAACGTTTAAATTAATTGGATATAACATTGGGTTACTTGTCCCTAATGTAACACAGTGATTTAGAAAATTGATATCTTGATAGATATCACAAACGTTCGATGCGAACTAAGTCTTTTCAAAACCAAAGGCTTATCAACCCTCGACTAAAATCGGGAAGAGAAACCTCTCCGCTGCTGTGAACAGCAGCGTCTAATTCTTTTTAGGCTTAAACACCACTTCACCTTTTTGCATAACCGCAATCACATTCTGCCCATCTTGAATTTCACCACTGATAATCTTCAATGCTAACGGGTTTTCTAACATTTGCACGATAGCACGTTTTAATGGCCGAGCTCCATATACCGGATTATAACCGATATCCGCAAGCATTTCTTTAACACTCTCATCAACTTCTAGTCCGATTTTCCGGTTAGCTAATCGTTTCTGCAACCGCCGTAGTTGAATATCAATAATTTGTTTAATCTGCTCGCGGGATAACCGATGAAAGATAATAATCTCATCAATCCGATTCAAAAATTCTGGGCGGAACTGGACACGTAACGCTTCCATAACCTTTTCCCGCATCGTATCTTCATCCTGTTCATCTTCTAATTCGGTAATAAACTGACTCCCGACATTTGAGGTCATAATCACCACGACATTTTTGAAATCAACCGTTCGTCCCTGCCCGTCAGTTAACCGACCATCATCAAGTATCTGCAAGAGAACATTAAACACATCATGATGTGCTTTCTCAATTTCATCAAATAATACTACGGAATATGGACGACGACGAACCGCTTCAGTCAACTGTCCGCCTTCTTCATAGCCAACATATCCCGGCGGTGCACCAATCAATCGGGATACGGTATGTTTCTCCATATATTCACTCATATCAATTCGAATCATCGCTTGTTCATCATCAAATAAAAATTCCGCTAACGCGCGCGCGAGTTCGGTTTTACCAACGCCGGTTGGTCCCATAAAAATAAAGGAACCAATAGGTCGGTTCGGGTCAGCTATTCCCGCTCGCGAACGACGAACCGCATTCGCAACTGCGCTAATCGCATCATCCTGACCAACCACCCGTTCACGTAATCGGTCTTCCATTTTCAGCAGTTTCTGCATTTCTCCTTCCAGCATTTTCGCGACCGGTATCCCCGTCCATTTCGAAACAATTTCTGCGATATCTTCTTCATCGACTTCTTCTTTCAAGAACTTCTTCTCTTTCTGAAGTTCCGCAAGATTTTTACTTTCAATCTCTAACTGTTTCTGCAACGCCGGAAGTTTGCCATACCGTATTTCCGCCACTCGCGTTAAATCTCCAACTCGTTCCGCATTCTGTTCTTCCGTTTTTAATGCATCCAGCTGCTGTTTAATCTCGCGAATTTTGGTTATATACTGTTTTTCTTTCTGCCAATGCGCTTTCATACTTCTACTAGTTTCTTTCAACTCCGCTAGTTCAGCTTCAATCTTGTTCAACCGTTCACGGGCAGCAGCATCTTTTTCTTTTTGCACCGCTTGTTTTTCTACTTCTAACTGGCGTATCTGCCGTTCGATAGCATCGAGTTCTGTCGGCATACTATCGATTTCAATCCGCAGCCGTGATGCCGCTTCATCAACCAGATCTATCGCTTTATCCGGCAGGAATCGGTCGGAAATATACCGATGCGATAATACCGCAGCGGCGATTAACGCGGCATCTTGAATTTTCACTCCATGATGCACTTCATATCGCTCTTTCAACCCACGCAGAATTGATATGGTATCATCGACTGACGGTTCACCAACGAATACCTGCTGGAACCGTCGTTCTAACGCTGCATCTTTTTCGATATGTTTCCGGTATTCATCTAAAGTCGTCGCTCCGATACAGCGGAGTTCACCACGGGCTAACGCCGGTTTTAACATATTCGATGCATCAATCGCTCCTTCCGCAGCGCCCGCACCGACTAATGTATGTAATTCATCAATAAACAAAATGATCTGTCCTTCAGATTGTTCGATTTCTTTTAACACCGCTTTCAACCGGTCTTCAAACTCACCGCGATATTTTGCGCCAGCAACTAACGCGCCCATATCTAGCGCAACTACCCGTTTGTTTTTTAAGGTTTCCGGCACATCGCCAGCAACAATCCGTTGCGCTAACCCTTCAGCAATCGCGGTTTTCCCTACTCCGGGTTCGCCAATAAGTACCGGATTATTTTTCGTTCTCCGGGATAGAACTTGGATAACCCGCCGTATCTCTTCATCACGACCAATAACCGGGTCAAGTTTATTTTTCCGAGCTAATTCAGTCAAATCGCGACTATATCGCGCTAACGCCTGATATTTATCTTCCGGATTCTGGTCAGTAACCCGTTGCGCACCCCGAATCTCTTGCATCGCAGTATAAATTCGGTCTTTCGTAATTCCGAGATTGCGGAATATTTCCGAACTAGCTGTCGCGTCTTTTTCATCCGCAATCGCCAGTAATAAATGTTCGGTACTAACATATTCATCTTTCAACCGTTGTGCTTCCTGCCAGGCAGACTCGAATACTTTCGCTAATCGCGGGGTAAGATAAATTTGGCCTATCGTCGTCCCATATACTTGCGGGATTTTGGTTAACGCTTCTTCAACTCGACTTTTCATCAGGGGAACATTCACACCAAGCTTCTGCAGTATCGGGATAACCACACCATCAGGTTGATTGAGTAACGCGAGAAGTAAATGTTCTACATCAATCTGCTGATGCTGATGTTGTTCAGCGATCCCTTGCGCTTGTTGAATTGCTTCTTGAGATTTAACCGTGAGTTTATCGAATCGCATAATTTCATCCTTTCAATACCTGATTTAAGGTTCGGAGTGGGAAATAATTAATATAGATAAGGTTATCTATTATTTAATTTTATCCCGAGCTTTCTTTGCTTGTATAAAACAGTGATATATTTCTCGGGAATCAGCGGTTTCTATTGCTCGTTTCATTCTAGTTAATTCTTTTTCAAATAGTTTTAATACCGATACAATACTGGTTTTGTTTTCTAAGCAAATATCCCGCCAGAGTTCCGGACTACTACTCGCTATTCGGGTAGTATCTTTATACCCACCGGCAGCGAGCTGAAGTACCGTTGTATCTTTTCTATTCACCTGCTCAATAGAATTAACTAAACTCGCTGCTACCAGATGGGGAAGATGACTTATCGCCGCAACATATCGGTCATGCCGTGACGGCGCTAAAAAAATGATATTTCCACCAACCGATTTCCATAACTGAGATACTTTTTGTATCGCCGGTTCTGCGGTATATTTTGTCGGGGTGATAATACATACCGCTCGGTTGAATAAATCAGCTTGTGCAGCTTCAACACCGGTTTGATCTGACCCCGCCATCGGATGACTCCCAACAAAATATACTGGAAATCGTTCTCGTTTGAGAAAACTATCCATCTGCTGAACGATAGACTGTTTGGTACTACCGACATCAGTAATAATACTACCCGCGGGTAACCAGCGACAGAGTTGTTTCGCAATCCGCACAATATCACCAACCGGCGTGCAAATAACGACTAATTCCGTATCGTTCACTGCGGATTGCCATTCCGGTTCAAGATAATATGCATCGATCGCTTGTTTCCGAACGGCACGGTCTAATCGCTGCTGATTTCTGCCTAACCCAACTACCGACCGAACCAACCGACGCTTTTTCAAAGCTAACCCGAGCGAACCACCTAATAACCCGACCCCAACAATAGCGACTTTATTAAACAGATATTTCATAGAAAATCAAACCCGAAATTTGAATATGCTGATTATAATTCTCGTCCAATAATTTGCGCGATTTGTTGCAATTCGTGCATTAACGTCGCAAATTTCTCCGGTAATAATGATTGGGAACCATCTGACCAAGCTTTTTCCGGTTCCGGATGAACTTCAATCATTAACCCGTCAGCGCCAGCTGCAATCGCTGCTCGGGATAACGGCGCTACCCACCGCCAGTGCCCTGTTCCATGACTCGGGTCAACGATGACCGGCAGATGACTCTGCTGTTTAAACGCAACGACCGCATTTAAATCTAGGGTATTCCGGGTCATTTTTTCAAACGTTCGAATTCCCCGTTCACAGAGGATAACATTATAGTTCCCTTTCGACATAATATATTCCGCTGACATTAATGTCTCTTCATAGGTTGACATCATACCCCGTTTCAGTAACACCGGTTTTTGCAGCATCCCAACCTCTTTCAACAGATTAAAATTCTGCATATTGCGTGCGCCGATTTGAATGATATCCGCATATTGCGCTACCAATTCTACATCGCGGGTATCCATCACTTCGGTAACGATACCCAAGCCGGTTTCCTGTTTCACTTTAGCGAGCATTTTCAATCCCGCTTCACCTAACCCTTGAAAACTATACGGTGAAGTACGCGGTTTAAATGCGCCACCACGGAGCATCGTTGCCCCAGCCGATTTAACTGCAAGCGCAGTCGCTAACAGTACCTCTTCTGTTTCTACCGAACATGGTCCAGCGATAATGGTGATACGTTTCCCGCCAATCGTAATCCCATCGATTTCAATAACTGAATTTTCTGATTTAAATTCACGACTCGCGAGTTTATACGGTTTTAATATCGGCAGAACTTTTTCAACTCCTGGGATAGCTTCTAACGGTTGTTCTCGCAAGATTTCTTCATCGCCGATTGCTCCGATTATAGTCCGTTTAACTCCTCTAGAGATATGTGGAGTTAACCCGAGTTCACGTATTCGGGTTAAAATATGTTCAATTTGTTCCGGAGTAGCATCCGGCCGTAAAACCAGTATCATAGTTTTTCTCTTTTACCTCTCTCCGAATTATTGAAATTCAATTTTCGAACTGAATAACCAATTTCTATGCTAAAACTTTCTGTAATGCGCGAATAAACCGTTCATTTTGCGGCATCGTCCCGATAGTCACGCGAATATACTCGGCGCCGATCTGCCGAACGATTACTCCCTGCCGTAATAAGGTTTCAAATACTCTGTTTGCGTCAGTTTTACACTTTATCAAAATGAAATTCGCTGCCGTTGGAACATATTCCAGCCCGAGTCGAGCGCATTCGGCATAGAGATATTCTTTCCCGCGCTGATTCGTTTCCCGGCTGCGAGTCACATGGTCATCATCATCTAAACTCGCTAACGCTGCAATTTGTGCCATTCGATTAACATTGAACGGTGGTCGAACTTTATGCAACATATTTAATAATTCCGGCTTCCCAAAACCATACCCGACTCGAAATCCCGCTAATCCATAGATTTTCGAAAACGTTCGTAAAATAATCACATTCTTCCCTTGCCGAAAATAATCGAACGTCTGCGGATACTCCGGACTAAGCGCATATTCATAATATGCTTCATCGAACACCACTAACACTTCCGGCGGGACATTCTCCATAAATTCAGCTACTGCGGTTTTATCCACCATCGTTCCGGTCGGATTATTCGGATTCGCTATAAACACTAACTTCGTTTTCGAAGTTATTAATTTCGCTATTGCAGGTAAATCGTAGGTATACTCACGCATCGGTGCAAATTTCATCACGCCATCCATTAACTGTACCGCTTGTTCATACCGAACAAACGAAAACGCGGAAGTCACCGCTTCATCGCCGGGCGAAATGAACGTTTGCGCGAGCATCGAGATGATTTCATCTGACCCGCTCCCGAGAATAATTTCATCCATCGAAACAGCAAATTTTTCCGCAAGTTTTTTCCGTAACGCGAATCCGCTCCCATCAGGATATAAGTTCGCTTCATCCACGGCATTGATTATCGCTTGTTTTGCAAGCGGTGATGGACCAAGTGGATTCTCATTCGAGGCGAGTTTAATTACATCCGTTAATCCCAGTTCCCGTTTTACCTCTTCAATCGGTTTCCCTGGATTGTATGGTTCCATCCCTAGCACAGTGTTCCTGACTTTTGGTATCATAATCATACCTCGTAGAATGAATATTTAGTTTAGTGCTATACGGCAACTATGATTCATTGTAATAGTTTACACGGTATTACCCTCTCTTGACAACTGGTAAATATGAAATTGCATATTGCCTAATTTAATTATTCCATGCTATTTTACTCTCGTATACATTGAATCTATTGTTATTCAAACGCGTCTAATCTGATAATTAGGGTTGAAAACTCAATTCACCCTAAAAAAATCTAAACACATTAAGGAGGGTTATCTATGGAACCCACTGGAGTAAAAAAAAGTATGCCGTTGCTAGGGGATAAATTCCCGGAAATGAAAGTTCAAACGACCCACGGTGAAAAAATGTTGCCGAATGATTATGCTGGGAAATGGTTCGTTTTATTCAGCCATCCAGCTGATTTCACGCCGGTATGTACAACTGAATTCGTCGCTTTCCAGAAACGGTATGATAAGTTTAAGGCGTTAAACTGCGAATTGATTGGATTGAGTGTTGACCAGGTATTCGCGCATATGAAATGGGAAGAATGGATTAAAGAGAAACTAAATATCGAAATCCAATTTCCGATCATTGCGGATACCGGTGCGGTAGCGGAAACGCTCGGTCTGATTCATCCAGGTAAAGGAACTAATACCGTGCGAGCGGTATTCATCGTTGATGCAAACGGAATCATCCGAATCATCTTCTATTACCCGCAAGAACTCGGTCGAAATATGGATGAGATACTCCGTGCGGTTGAAGCGATGCAGATTGCGGATAAGAATAAAGTCGCTATGCCCGCGAACTGGCCGAAAAGTGAAGTTGTTGGCGATAACCATGTTATCATTCCGCCTCCGAAAGATGTTAAAACTGCGAAAGAACGGCTGGAGAAAGCGAAATCCGGCGAGTTCGAATGTCTAGATTGGTGGCTCTGCCATAAGAAGCTATAAAACAATTGATTGTTTTACATTATTTAGATTTAAATAGGATAAACTGCGGGAGCTTGCTCCCGCTTTTTTTTTAAAGACAAGATTGCTTCCCCGGATTTCGTATGTATACTACTTCAAAGTAACCTTTGGAAAAGCAAAGCGCTAGCAAGCTTACGCAGTCAACATAATCTCGTTCTCCAAGTTTATTTTCCTTTCACCTAATTTTGTTATAATATTTCTAAAAATCTCATTCGATATGCCAAGTTTTAGCGGTCGTTAATCCGGAATTACATCGATTGATGCAGCGGTTACTCATATAAAATTTCGTCAGTAAAGATTATGGTAAAAATAAAAATAACCTCGTTAATCCTCATTCTTATATCTAGCTTGAGCAGGAGTAGTATAGCTATACCGTCATATCCGGAATGTATACGATCGGATAAGAATATTCACCAAAAAACTGATACATATCTCATTAATATTACCTATCCGTGCGTAACGAATAACATCATAAACCGAAAAATAGAGAAACTAATCCGAAATACTATCGCTGATTTTAAACATCAAATCAGTCCGAAACGGATTTCACCCGCGTGGAAGAACGAACTCTGGATAACCTATCGTATCACGCACTACTCAGAACGAATTAAAAGTATTCGATTCGATATCTATACCTTTACTGGCGGCGCGCATGGAACTACGCTCGTAGTAACGAAAACCTATGATTTTAAAACCGGCAAGGAATTAGCATTATCAGATATATTTAATTCCAAAACTGACTATTTAGTTCGAATATCAGCATTTGTCCGCCCGATACTAGCGCAAAAACTACAACCATCGCAATCGGACTGGATTAATACCGGCACGGCGCCGATATCGAAAAATTATCAAACGTTTATGCTAACCGATAAAAGTATCATCTTCATTTTCCAGCAGTATCAGGTCGGACCCCGAATTGTAGGAATTCCGGAAGTAGAACTTCCGTTTGAACAGATTCAAGATATATTAACTCCGCAATTTCGGAAAAAATAAATTGATTAACGAAGTAAGCAGATAGTGAAATAAACTTATATAGCCGCGGCTAGATAGATTTCGCCAGGCTATGTTGTTGAAGAATTCCCAAGTGATTTTAGCTAAGCTAGCTTGGGTAAATGCAAAGCGAAAGCAAGCTTTCGCAATCCACATTTATTTATGGTTCTTGATTGGTTTAAAAGTTTACATCCGGTTCTGCAAACGTTACTCGGAACGCTATTCACTTGGTCAGTCACCGCGTTCGGTGCTAGTTCCGTATTCTTATTCAAAACATTGAATCGGAAAATACTAGATAGTATGCTCGGGTTCGCTGCTGGTGTTATGATTGCTGCGAGTTTCTGGTCGCTATTAGCGCCAGCTATCGAAATGGCGGAACAGATGCGGGTTCCCGGCTGGATGCCGGCGATCGTCGGATTCCTGCTCGGCGGTGCGTTTCTCTGGTTAGTAGATAAAATTTTACCGCATTTGCATATTGAATTTCCGCTCGAACAGGCAGAAGGAATCAAAACCGACTGGCAGCGAAGTATCTTGTTGGTTCTGGCAATAACGCTCCATAATATTCCGGAAGGATTAGCGGTTGGAGTAGCGTTCGGAGCAGTTTCAGCTGGGCTACCCTCAGCATCGCTCGGAGCAGCGATAGCGTTAACAATCGGGATCGGACTGCAGAATTTTCCGGAAGGAACCGCAGTCTCAGTTCCGTTACGTCGGGAAGGATTAACCCGATTGAAAAGTTTCTGGTATGGTCAATTATCCGGATTCGTTGAACCGGTAGCTGGGGTAATTGGGGCGACTGCGGTATTGATGATAAAACCGCTGCTTCCCTATGCATTATCATTCGCTGCTGGCGCAATGATTTATGTCGTCGTTGAAGAGATTATTCCGGAATCGCAAATGCAACGGAATACGCATATCGCTACGATCGGAGCGATGCTCGGATTCGCTACCATGATGCTGCTGGATGTGGCGTTAGGATAGGAATACGGATATGAAATCAAGAATTAAATTTAGTGGGTTTATACTTTTCGTCTTTTTTATTATAATATCCTATCAGAATTATGAGGTGAATACTATGGCGATAGGTAACAATAATCAAGTCGAATATGCGACGTTTGCAGGCGGATGTTTCTGGTGTATCGAACCGGCGTTCAAACAGGTCGATGGTGTGATTACCGTAGTTTCAGGATATACCGGCGGAACCAAAAAGAATCCGACCTATGCAGAAGTTTGTACTGGTACTA
This sequence comes from bacterium, assembly GCA_026416715.1. Lineage (NCBI taxonomy): Bacteria > bacterium. The sequence goes on along the minus strand of JAOAEQ010000004.1, from coordinate 132,054 downwards.
CCGGACATTATGAAGCGGTGCAGATAACCTTTGACCCGAAAAAAGTTTCATATCAGCAGTTATTAGATATTTTCTGGCAGCAGATTGACCCGACTGATCCGAACGGTCAGTTTGTTGACCGAGGTCCGCAATATCGAACCGCAATCTTCTATCATACCGAGGAGCAGAAGAAACTCGCAGAACAATCGAAACAGCAGTTGAACCAATCCGGTCGGTATCCAAAACCAATCGTTACCGCAATAATTCCAGCAACAACATTCTATCCGGCAGAAGAATATCATCAGGATTTTTATAAGAAATGTCCGGTACGATATAAAACGTATCGCGCTCATTCCGGTCGCGATGAATATTTAAACAAGATATGGGCGGATGCAACGACAAGTTTACTCCCATCAACGAATCCCAAACGGACATATCATAAACCGTCACCAGAAGAATTGAAAAAGAGACTTACTCCCTTGCAGTATAAGGTTACGCAAGAGAATGCGACTGAACCTGCGTTCCAGAATGAATATTGGAACGAACATCGGGACGGGATATACGTTGATATTGTTACCGGGGAACCACTATTTAGTTCGTTGGATAAATTCGATTCCGGTTGTGGCTGGCCAAGTTTCAGTAAACCGTTAGATGAGAACAATATTGTTGAAAAACCGGATTATAGTTTCATGATGGAACGAATTGAGGTTCGGAGTAAATCTGGTGACTCCCATCTCGGTCATGTGTTTCATGACGGACCGCAACCAACCGGACTGCGATATTGTATCAATTCCGCTGCGGTACGTTTTATCCCGAAAGAAGATTTGGATAAAGAAGGATATAGCGAATATAAACAATTATTCGACAAGAAAAAATAGGCGCTTGATAGGAGTTGGATATGAACAAGTATATTGTATCTTTAAGGTTAATCAGTGTACTCTGTGGATTAAGTATATTATTAAGTTGTAGCGCGCAGCAGCCGACAACGGTATCCGGACAGAAAGTTGTTTATCTGCGCTGGATGGTAGACGGTAATCCGATTCGGAAAGAGCAGATAGCTGCGTTTGAAAAATCGAATCCGGATATTAAGATTAAACCAGATTATCCAGGCGGCGATGTTGCGCTGGAACAGAAAGCGTTAACCCAGATTGCTGGCGGTGAACCGCCGGACGTATTTACCACGTATTCCATCAATTTCTTTCGGATTCTTTGCGAGAAAAAAGCGTTACTCGATTTAACCCCGTATATCCAGAAATACAACGTTGATATGACCGATTTCTGGCCGCAACTGAAACCGTATATCTATTACGACGACGGGAAAATCTATGGCCTACCGGATAATATGACGAATCTCGTATTGTATTATAATAAACGATTGTTTGACGAAGCTGGAGTATCCTATCCGACCGAACATTGGACGTTAGATGATATGCTCGACGCTGCAAAAAAACTGACGAAACGCGACCCGAAAACAGGTCGAGTTATCCATTACGGAGTCTATTATTGGAAAGAAGTCCAGCCGATAATCTGGCAATTCGGTGGTAAGATGTATTCTGATGATGGGAAAAGATGTACGCTCGATTCTCCGGAATGCTTAGCTGGTATCCAGTTCTTATATGATTTACAGTACAAACATCGGGTGATGCCCACGTTAGCGGAAGAGAACCAGATGGCAACGTTAGGGAATTGGGGCGGTGCGATGAACCTATTCGCTGCGGAAAAAGTTGCGATGTTGGTTAGTGGCAGATATATGACGGTGAGTTATCGTCAGCGGAAAGAGTTAGATTGGTCAATTGCGCCGTTACCGCAAGGGAAATATCCAGCGAATTATGCGTTTAGTAAAAGTTTTGTTATACCGTATAATGCTAAACATCCGGAAGAATCGTTCCGATTCGTTAAATTTCTAGCGGAAAAAGAAGACCAGCTTATCGTTACCCGAACCGGCGACGGGATTCCCAGCCGGATATCAGTTGCGCAACTGCCGGAATTCCTATTCAATCCCGAGTTCCCGAAAGAAGATAAGAACCAGATTTATCTCGATGGGATGAAAATCGCGAGAACGGAACAGGTTTCACCGTATGTTTCCGGATTTGAAGTATCTCGAATCCTGAAAGATGAATTCGATAAACTCTGGGCGAAAAAACAGTCGCCGAAAGAAACGGTGACCAACGCCGCGAAAAAAATCAATGCGATAATGCAAAAATCATAGACCGTGAATTGAATAAATGACCGCGAAATAAAGCGATACTGAATTTTCGTTATCATTCGAGATATTCGTGGCAATATTATATAATATGAAATGCTTGATTACCGGTGTAGCTGGATTTATCGGGTCGCATCTTGCGGAGAAATTGGTTGAACTCGGGTACCAGGTGGTAGGAATTGATTGTTTCACCGACTATTATCCACGAGCAATTAAAGAACGGAACCTCGCAAACCTGCTGAATCAAAAACAGTTTACGTTTATTGAAGCGAATTTGGTTTCGGTTAGAGCTGAAGATTTTCAGCCTCTACTCGATGTAGATTATATATTCCATCAAGCGGCGCAAGCAGGCGTTCGTGCGAGTTGGGGCACAACCTTCGCTAGTTATACCGAAAATAATATTCTCGCTACCCAACGGTTATTAGAAGCGATTAAAACCTATCAACCATCGAATCTAAAACGGTTGATTTATGCTTCTTCATCTTCAATCTATGGCGATACGGATATTCTCCCGATGAAAGAAGATAACCGCCTCCAGCCGATTTCACCCTATGGCGTAACTAAACTTGCGGCGGAACATCTCTGTTATCTCTATTGGAAAAACTTTGGGATTCCAACGGTATCATTACGGTATTTTACTGTTTACGGACCACGGCAGCGGCCGGATATGGCGTTCCATAAATTTATCACCGCTATGCTAAAACAAGAACCGGTGATCATCTATGATGACGGGAACCAAACCCGGGATTTCACCTATATCGCCGATATTATTCACGGGAACATTCTAGCGATGGAAAAAGGTCGGCCAGGGCAAGCGTATAATCTCGGCGGCGGACATCGGGTTACATTAAATGATTTGTTAGATTTACTCGATGAACTTATTGGAATGAAAAGCAAACGGGTATATCAGGAGAAACAGAAAGGTGATGTTCGCGATACGCTCGCGGATACGACAAAAGCAAACATCGAACTTGGTTTTCAACCTTCTTTCGACCTGAAACAAGGTTTAACCAACCAGATAGAATCGATAAAAAAAGCAAATCCAAATGACAAAACCCAAATATCAAATAAATCCTTGAATCAATAGCAATCATTGAATAATTTAAGGATGTAACGATTTATTTGGATTTTGAACTTTGAAAAATTCAGATTTATTATTTCTCTCCGAAAACTTGTGATGTATAGATATATATCTGCGTGTTTTTATCTTTCCATGCATCTTTCGGTAGTCCGGCTTTATGCTCGCAGAGATGTTCGAGCATCTGGGTGCGTGTCCAACCCTGTTCAACCGCAACTTCCGGAAGATAGGTTCCGCTACGGTATCCGGAACGGATATATACCCCATGTTTGCCAACGATAATCTCGTTCACATCAGAAATCGGCTTTAAATCCGAGAGAACCGATATTTTGATTTTAATATTCGCTAATTCATCTACTTTAACCAGATAAAATCGCGGGTCTTGCGTTGCCGCAGCAATCGTCATTTCTTTAACCACTTGATACAACGGCATATCTCGACCGAAATGACCGATACACCCGCGTAACTGCCCATCTTTCATCAAGGTAACAAACGCTCCCCAATTTTCGGTTAACACTTCATACATCGGTTTATATTCTAGGGTTCTGCTATGGCGGATATAAGTTTCAAGCGTATTCCGTGCAAGTTTAAGCAGTTCTTTTTGCGCACGGTCATCTAGTTGAGGTTCCCATTTTTTAAGTTCAGTCGTCTGCTTCGTTGCGGTGAGTAACAAATCTAATATTGCAGATTGCGGATTGCAGATTGCAGATTGTTGTTCTATTTTTGATTTCGGATTTTGAATTTTGGATTTGATGATCGCTACTGCACCATAGCCAACTACCCAGGATAAATCGTTAGTAATTTCATACGAGTTCCCGTATTTTAATACTATCCCTTGTTTCGCACCAAGCGATTTCGCAATTATAATTGCAGTCATAACTCCCGCTTCCCCGCAAGGGATACCGTTCAATCCATTCGGATTAAGCTTCTGCATTGCCGTTAGAGCGATATCATCGGTTTTTTTCGCTTCATCCAGTTTCGGATATTGGAGATGGGATAAATCGGTACTCGCAACAATAAGAATCTTTTTCGATTTCTGTTGGTTGATAGCGGTGAAAATAGCTTTTGCTAACGGTTCAGCGAGTTCCGATCGGTTAACCAGAATCGGGACGATTCTGAAGTTCTTCAACGTCCCCTGGAGAAATGGTAGCTGATTTTCAACCGAATGTTCTCCTTGGAAAGCGTCTGGATTAAATTTTATTAAAGTTTGATTTGCTTTTTCTATACTTTTCGCTAACTCGGTATCAATCTCAAGTTTCCCGAGCGGACTCTGCCAAACTCCTCGGTCATAAATCGCCGCATTGGTTAACGGATACCGATGCGCTAATCCGAGCAGGATAACCGTATCATACTGTTTTCCTTCGATCTGTTTATAAGCATAGGCGGCAATTGGACCGGAATAGGGATATCCTGCATGGGGTGAAATTAACGCAACTATTTCGCCAGGTAACGATGCGGTTGTTGCTTTGCTCAAGAATCCATTTACCATCGTAGTTAATTCTTTTTCATTGGCTGGGAACCACCGTCCAGCAGAACTCGTCCAGTACACTTCTGTTTCTTTGGCAATAAGAAAACTCGAACTGATTAAAACGAATAAAATGAGTATATACATCCGATTTTGATTTTGTTGCATACGTTTAACTCCTCAATGAATTTAATATCCCTGATATTGTTATGGTTAAATATATAACTCTTTCCCACTCTTGTCAAGCTTGATAAACGGTTGATTAACCAGAAGTAACTAAATTATGCTAAAATAAACAATATTTAATCTACACAGATTGAATCGCTGTAATCTATATTATAGAATCTGTGTACTCTGTGGTTATATATGTTAGCGAAACGGATTATTCCCTGTTTAGATGTTAAAGATGGCCGGGTGGTTAAAGGAGTCAATTTCCTGAATCTCCGTGATGCCGGTGACCCGGTAGAAGTCGCGCATATCTATGATGAAGAAGGTGCGGATGAATTGGTGTTCCTGGATATCACCGCATCGTATGAGAAGCGGAATATTATGCTCGATGTGGTCTATCGGACAGCAGAAGTCGCGTTTATGCCGGTAACCGTCGGCGGTGGAATTCGAACTATAGATGATATTCGAAACCTACTTAAAGCCGGAGCGGATAAGGTTTCAATCAACACTGCAGCAGTCGAAAATCCGGAGTTTGTTAAAGCTGCATCTGACCGATTCGGAGCGCAATGTATTGTCGTAGCAATCGATGCGAAACGAAAGAAGACCAGCCCTCTTTCCTGGGAAGTATATATCCATGGAGGGAGAACACCGACTGGACTCGATGCTATCGAATGGGCACAACAGGTTGAAAAATATGGTGCTGGCGAAATCTTATTAACTAGTATGGATCGAGATGGTACGCAAGATGGCTATGATTTAGAGTTAACCGCAGCGATTGCTGAAGCAACGAATATCCCCATCATCGCTTCCGGTGGGGTCGGAACGTTAGACCATCTCTATGAAGGGTTAACCATTGGGAAAGCGGATGCGGTTTTAGCGGCATCAATTTTCCATTATCGGACTTATACGATTCGCGAAGCGAAAGAATATCTTAAACAGAAAGGTGTCCCGATACGATTATAATTCCGATAAGGTCAAGACTAAGAGAGTGAAGAGTTACCAAGAATATTTTGATTCCGGTTAATTCAAACCAATTTCTCTTGACTACATACTATATGAAAGAAATACTTAATCAAATCAAGTTTGATGAAAAAGGGTTGGTGTGCGTTATCATTCAAGATGCGAATAATAATGAAGTTTTAATGGTTGCATATATGAATCAAGAAGCGCTAGTTGAAACTTTAACGGATGGTAAGACTTGTTTTTACAGCCGGTCACGGCAGAAACTATGGCGGAAAGGAGAAACTTCTGGGCATATTCAGAAAGTGAAAGAGGTATATATCGATTGCGATGGCGATGCGGTTTTGATTAAAGTCGAACAAATCGGTGGTGCATGTCATACCGGATATCGTTCCTGTTTTTTCCGGAAAGTAGAGAAAGATACCTGCGTTGAATGCGGCGAAAAAGTGTTTGATGAGAAGAAAGTATATAAAAAATAGAACCACAGAGGATACTGAGAACAACAGAGAAAAATAGAATGTAAAAGATATATTTATTCAGTTTTTCTCTGCGGTCTCTGTGGTTAATTGTTATGATATATCCATCGTTAGCTGAGTTTCGTGAAAAAGCGAAACAAGGCAATCTTATCCCAGTTTATAAAGAAATCTTAGCGGATATCGAGACGCCGGTTTCCGCATTCCGGAAACTCATGCATCAAGAGTATGCGTTTTTATTAGAGAGCGTTGAAGGAGGCGAAAAAATCGCTCGATATTCGTTTCTCGGCGTAAATCCTTCTCTGATTTTCAAGAGTAAAGGGAACGAAATCCAAATTATTCGCGGTGGTTTCATTGAAAAGAAAACGGTGAATGACCCGTTGGATTCGCTCAAACAACTCTTACGCAAATATACAAGCGTTCCCGACCCGAATCTACCACGGTTTTACGGCGGTGCGGTCGGGTATTTGAGTTATGATATGGTGCGATTTATGGAAGTGCTTCCGGATAAGAATCCTGACGACCTAGCGGTACCGGATGCGTATTTTATGTTCACCGACGCGATTCTAATCTTCGACCATGTCCAGCATAAAATCAAGGTGGTTTCTAATGCGCATATTGAGAATAGCGATATTGATACCGCATATTTCTCTGCAGTTGACCAGATCCAGCAGTTGATTGAAATTCTGCGCGAACCGGTCGAACCGAGTAAACCGAGAATTGATAAACATCCGATGCATGAATTCAGCTCGAATTTTACGCAATCGGAATTTGAATCCGCTGTTGAACGCGCGCTGGAATATATTCGAGCGGGCGATATTTTCCAAGTTGTTCTTGCCCAACGGTTACAGACGAACATTTCCGCTGACCCGTTTGATATCTATCGTGCGTTACGGTCGGTTAATCCGTCTCCGTATATGTATTATCTGCAATTTGGTGATTTGAAATTAGCGGGGTCATCGCCGGAAGTTATGGTTCGCGTAGAAAATCGCGTGGTTGAAGTAAGACCAATTGCAGGAACGCGGCGTCGTGGCAAATCTGAGAAAGAAGATGATGATTTGATTGAAGATTTGTTAGCTGACCCGAAAGAACGGGCGGAACATATTATGCTGGTTGATTTAGGTCGAAATGATGTCGGTCGCGTGAGTAAATATGGTACCGTTGAAGTAACGGATTTAATGACGATCGAGAAATATTCGCATGTTATGCATATCGTGAGCAATGTTCGTGGCGAATTAAACGATGGACTCGATGAATTCGATGCGTTACGTGCTTGTTTCCCAGCGGGAACCGTTACGGGCGCGCCGAAAATTCGCGCGATGGAGATTATCGACGAACTTGAACCGACAAGGAGAGGAATATATGCGGGTGCGGTCGGGTATTTCAGTTTCAGTGGTAACCTTGATACCTGCATAACCATTCGAACGATTCTGATTAAAGACGATACCGCTTATATTTCGGTAGGGGCGGGATTAGTTGCGGATTCGGTTCCTGCGAATGAATTTCAGGAAACGATGAATAAAGCGAAAGCGATGCTGCGCGCAATTGAACTGGCAGAAGAAGGACTTGAATAAAGACTCATTTCAAAATGCAAAATTAGCATTGTAAATTTTAAATTTAATATGATATTAGTAATCGATAACTACGATTCTTTCACGTATAATCTCGTTCAATACCTTGGCGAACTGGGTCAGGATATTAAAGTCTATCGCAACGATAAGATAGATTTGGATACCATTCGGAAACTGAACCCGTCGAAAATTGTCATTTCACCTGGTCCGAAAACGCCGAAAGAAGCGGCGATTTCGAATGATATTCTGCGGGAGATTAGCCCGAATATTCCGACGCTTGGTGTATGTCTTGGTCATCAATGTATCGGCTATGTTTACGGTGGGGTGGTGAAACGCGCTGACCGATTAATGCATGGGAAAACCTGTTTGATTTACCATAATGAACAAACGATATTCCAGAATATAGAAAATCCATTTGAAGCAACGCGATATCATTCGCTCATCGTTGAACGAGAAACATTACCGCCGGTGCTTGAAATCATCGCTTGGACTGACCAGAACGAAATTATGGGACTCCGGCATAAACAATACCCGATTTGGGGCGTCCAATTCCATCCGGAATCGGTCTTAACGAAAGTCGGAAAACCGATTTTAAACAATTTCGTAAAACTCTAGAGAGATTAAAACAAACTCCACCGAAAGTGCATAACCTGATATATTTAGTGAACAAAATCGGAATAAAACCACCGGAAAAACTGGCACGTTTTTTTGTTAAATTGAATGAAGCAAATCTAATAACTCGGTATCCGGAAGATATAGATATATTACAGAAAGAATATACGGAAGTGATAACCAGCGAAATTGTTTCGAACAGCGAGGAAGCGATAGCATGGATAAAAACCAAGTTTTAGAAATTATTGCTCGGTTTCGTAAAGTAATTGAGTTGAAAGGGATTAAGGTGGATCGGTTAATATTATTCGGTTCTTATGTAACTGGAACTGCTCGAGAAGGTAGCGATATTGATTTGGTAGTTATCTCCGAAGATTTTGCTGATAAAAACTATTGGGAACGGATTGAAATATTATCAGATGCTATTTATGAAATTTTTGAGCCGATTGAAGCGGTTGCAATGACTCCTACAGAATGGAATAATGAAAAATCAATGATTGTTAATTTTGCGAAATCCGGCGAATTGGTTATCGGATAATTTGCATCCACGATTATTGCATTTCTTCTTTTGGGTAACTTCTTAAACTTCTAGCCACGGATTCATACAGAACACCTGCAAAAAAACACTAGATATTGTATAATTATCATACATTAATCATTCTACTATAATTGTGATTATCAGAGGTAAATAGGTATTTATCCGTTTCGTGAATCGAGGTTTTCAATTTATGATTAAGGAAGCGATATCTAAATTAGTCGAAAAACAGGATTTAACCCGTGAAGAAGCGGTAACCGTGATGAACGAGATTATGTCCGGAGAAGCGACGGAAGCGCAAATCGGGTCGTTTATCACTGCGCTACGGATGAAAGGGGAAACGGTAGAAGAAATCACTGGCTGTGCGCTGGTGATGCGGGAAAAAGCGACGAAAATCCAGACTACTCGCCAGCCGGTAGTTGATACCTGCGGAACCGGCGGTGACCGCAGCGGAACGTTTAACATCTCAACCTGTGCAGCGTTCGTTGCGGCAGGAGCAGGATGTATTGTTGCGAAACATGGGAATCGGTCGGTATCAAGTTCTTGCGGAAGTGCGGATGTTTTGAAAGCGCTCGGTGTGAAAATTGATGTTGATATCACAGTAACCGAACGATGCGTGAATGAACTGGGGATAGGGTTTCTGTTTGCGCCGTTATATCATAGTGCGATGAAATATGCGATTGGACCCCGGCAGCAAATCGGAATTCGAACCATATTTAATATTCTCGGTCCGTTAACCAATCCAGCTGGGGCAACCGCGCAGGTGCTTGGGGTATATTCCGCAGAGTTAACGGATACGCTAGCAGCGGTTCTGAAAGAACTGGGATCGAACCATGCGCTCGTTGTGCATGGGTCGGATAAACTCGATGAAATAACCATTACCGGAGATACGAAAATCGTTGAACTGAAACAAGGGAAACTAATGGATTATTATGTTGACCCGAAAGATTTCGGATTCAATCCGGCGCCGTTATCCAGTATCAAAGGCGGCACCCCGGAAGAAAACGCACAAATAATACTTGAGGTTCTTAAAGGCAAACCTGGTCCGCGACGTGATATCGTTCTCATGAACGCTGGCGCAGCGATTCTCGTTTCCGATTTAGCCAATACCCTCGCGGAAGGCGTCGCTAAAGCTGCGCAATCCATTGATTCCGGTGCCGCTTTTGATAAACTTGAACAATTGAAGAAACTCACCAATGCATAACCTGCACGTTTTCAAGGAGTTTTGATTCGGTTCATTCGCTAGCAACTAATTCATTCGGCAACTATTATGATTTTAGACGAAATTATTTTTTATAAGAAACAGGAAGTAGCTAACCGGAAACAGCAGGTTTCCCTGCACGAACTTAAACGCAGTCTAGCTGCGCAGAAAGTTATCCCGCGAGATTTCGCTGCCGCTATCTCTCGGAAACCGGGAGAAAAAATCAAACTGATTGCGGAAATTAAAAAAGCTTCCCCTAGCGCTGGGGTAATCCGACCGGAGTTCAATCCGAGTCAAATCGCTGAAATATATGAACGAACCGGAGCGAATGCAATTTCGGTTCTAACCGATGAAAAGTTTTTCTCTGGAAGATTGGAATATCTAGCGCAGGTTAGGTCTCGAGTTTCCCTACCGTTATTGCGGAAAGATTTTATTATTGATGCATATCAAATATATGAATCAGCGATTGCTGGCGCAGATGCGATTCTGCTCATTGTTGCCGCATTAGATAATACCCAACTTCAGGAATTTAACGAACTTGCTCAGAAAGAAGTCGGACTATATACGCTCGTTGAAGTTCATAACCAGCGGGAACTCGACCGGGCGCTAAAAATCGAACCGGAAATAATTGGGATAAATAACCGAGACCTGAAATCCTTCACAGTTGACCTTGCCACAACCGAACGGTTAATCTCCGATATCCCAAAAGAATGTATTATCGTTGCTGAAAGTGGGATAAAAACCCGAGATGATGTTCTGAGAATGCAATCGCTCGGAGTTGATGCCCTGCTCATCGGAGAAACGTTCATGCGGAACCACGATATCGCATTGAAAATAAAAGAGTTATACGGTTTATAACCTGTTTATGTATCCCGAACAGGAAGGACAGAGATATGGAATTTGAACAGGTCAACGCTCATTTCACTATACCGAGTCAAGTTAATTAGATTTGACAAACTTGGGATTAACAGGTAAGGTATTTATATTATGATAAAAATCAAAATTTGCGGTATAACCAACTTAGCGGATGCGGAAAAAGCGGTTGAACTTGGCGCAGATGCGCTCGGTTTCATCTTTTCAAAAAGCCCTCGGCGGATTGATGCGGAAATCGCAACGGAAATAATTAAACAGTTACCGCCGTTTATTACCACGGTAGGCGTTTTCGTTAACGAGTCTGCAGAAGTAGTTAAACATATCGCTAGCGTCTGCCGACTGAATGTTCTCCAGTTCCATGGCGATGAACTCCCCGAATATTGTAGTCAGTTCGGCAGAAAGGTTATAAAATCGTTTCGGGTTAAAAATCCGGATGATTTATCAATGTTGCCTGGGTATAAAGGGATAGTTTCAGCATATCTGCTCGATTCCCGAGTTAAAGGGAAACGGGGCGGCACGGGGGAAACGTTCGATTGGGAGTTAGCGAAAATCGCACTACCGTATGGGCGGGTTATTCTCGCTGGGGGATTAACCCCGGAAAATGTTGCAGAAGCAATTCAAGCGGTAAATCCGTATGCGGTTGATGTGAGTACCGGTGTCGAATCATCTCCTGGCAAGAAAGACTTTGAGAAGATGAGACGATTTATTGAAGCAGTGCGGAAGTTTGGTTAGTCAGAACAGCTATAAATTCCAAGGCAAAATGCTATATTGTCAAAATTGAACAATATGTCTATACGAAAAATGTTACCTAATCGAAGTGGTCATTTCGATATTTTCGGCGGGAAATTTGCGCCGGAAACGTTAATGCCGTGTCTCGACGAACTCGAGTATGCTTATCGGAAAGCGAAAACCGACCCGGCGTTTACGAAAGAATTGAATTATTATCTGCAAGAATATGCTGGGCGGCCAACTCCACTCTATTTCGCTGAACGGTTAACGAAATATCTCGGTGGTGCGAAAATATATCTGAAACGGGAAGATTTATGTCATACCGGCGCGCATAAAATAAATAATACTATCGGTCAGGCATTATTAACCAAACGAATGGGGAAACCGCGAGTGATTGCAGAAACCGGCGCTGGTCAGCATGGGGTAGCAACCGCAACGGTTGCCGCGTTATTCAACCTGACCTGCGATATCTATATGGGAGAAGAAGATTGCCATCGGCAAGCATTGAACGTTTTCCGAATGGAATTGCTAGGAGCGCGAGTTATCCCAGTCAAATCAGGGAGTAGAACGTTAAAAGATGCAATTAATGAAGCGTTTCGCGATTGGATAACTAATGTTCGAGATACCAACTATATCTTCGGTTCGGTAAGTGGAGTGCATCCGTTCCCGATGATGGTTCGCGATTTCCAATCAGTTATCGGCAAAGAAACGAAACGGCAGATTCAACAGAAAGAAGGTAGATTACCGGATTATCTCGTAGCTTGCGTCGGTGGTGGCAGTAATGCGATCGGATTATTTTATCCGTTTTATTGGGATACATCGGTTAAATTTATCGGCGTTGAAGCTGCTGGGTTAGGGATGAAAACCGGAAAACATGCGGCATCGTTATGTGCGGGGTCAATCGGCGTTCTGCATGGCAGTAAAAGTTATGTTCTGCAGGATAACAATGGACAGATTCTGCCAACGCATTCGATTTCCGCTGGACTCGATTACCCCGGAGTTGGGCCTGAGCATAGCTTCTATAAAAAGAGCGGTCGTGCAGAATATGTTGCGATAACTGATAAAGAAGCGCTGGCAGCGTTCCAGCTTTTAGCGGAACTGGAAGGCATTATCCCGGCGTTAGAAAGCGCCCATGCAGTCGCATATACCTGCAAACTTGCGCCGAAACTGAAAAAGAACCAGATTATCGTTATCAACCTTTCCGGTCGGGGAGATAAAGATGTGCAGCAGGTAAGTAAACATTGCGGAAAATAGCGATTATGTCAAGAATTCAACATAAATTTGAAATAACCAAACAAGAGAATCGGGCAGCGTTAATCGCGTATATTACCGCTGGTGACCCGGATTTGGGAACAACTGAAAAACTGGTGTTAGCATTAGCAGAATCCGGAGCGGATATCATCGAGTTAGGGATTCCATTTTCTGACCCGATAGCTGACGGACCAACGATTCAGAAAGCATCACAACGAGCGCTAGCTAGAGGAACGCAACTTAGAAATGTTATTGCTCTGGTTAAAGAGTTGCGAAACCAAACGCAAATTCCACTGGTATTTATGTCATATTATAATCCAATCCTGCAATATGGGATAGAAAAGTTCGCACAGGATGGAGTTAACGCCGGACTCGATGGCGTTATCGTTCCGGATTTACCGCCTGAAGAAGCGAACGAACTTATCCAAGCATCACGGAAAACTGGGTTAGATACGATTTTCCTATTAGCGCCGACTAGTACTCCTGCTCGAATAAAATTAGTTGCAAAAAGTAGTAGCGGTTTTGTATACTATGTATCTCTAACTGGGGTAACCGGCGTAAGGAAACAGGTTGCAACTGATATTGCTGCATCAATTAGAAAGATTAAACGGTTGACGGATAAACCGGTTGCGGTCGGATTCGGGATTTCAAATCCGGCGCAGGTTCGGCAGATAGTCAACTGGGGTGCGGATGGCGTTATCGTCGGCAGTGCGATTGTTAATCTCATCGAGCAGAATATCGGGAAGCAAGATTTAGTTCATCAAGTAGCAAAATTTGTTAAACGGTTAGCTCAAGGTACTAAAGGTTAAGGTTCAATAGGGAAAATTTCCATTTGACATTTGGATTTTGATATTGGGATGTAATGTATATGGCTTGGTTTAAAAAACCGGAATATACCACGTTATCTGTTCCGAAAGAAAAGAAGCGGGTTCAAATTCCAGACGGTTTATGGACGAAATGCGAGGAATGTTCCGCGATTCTCGATAATAAACAGTTGGAAGCGAATCTAAAAGTATGCCCGAAATGCGGGTATCATTTTCGGATTTCGGCAAAAGAACGGATAGCATATACGCTCGATACCGGAAGTTTCGTTGAATTCGATGCGCAGATTCAATCTGCCGACCCGCTTGAATTCACGGATTCGAAGAGGTATCCAGCTCGGATAGCAGAATCGGTGAAAAAACTTGGTATCAACGAAGCGATAATCTGCGGCGAAGGAAAAATCAATGGTATTCCTGTTGCAATCGGGATAATGGAATTCGGGTTTATCGGCGGCAGTATGGGGTCAGTGGTTGGCGAAAAGGTCACGCGAACGATTGAACGTGGGTTAGCCACGAACATGCCGGTCGTGATTATTTCAACTACTGGCGGAGCGCGAATGCAGGAAGGGATATTATCCTTAATGCAGATGGCGAAAACCAGCGCCGCATTATCGAAATTAGCGCAAGCGCGAATTCCGTATATTTCGGTGTTAACGAATCCGACAACTGCGGGAGTCATGGCATCATACGCATCACTGGGCGATGTGGTGATTGCCGAACCGAAAGCGTTAATCGGATTTGCTGGACCGCGGGTTATCGAGCAGACTATCCGTCAGCAGTTACCGCCAGGATTCCAGCGGTCAGAATTTTTATTAGAACACGGATTTATTGATATTATCGTTGATCGCCGGGAATTAAAAAATACGATCGCGCAGGTTATTACCCTGTTAACGAATAACCAATCCAGGAATCCATTTCGCTCAAACTGTTAAATGCGCAACCTTGTTTGCGCCATCTTTTCTTACCCAAGCTTGCCAGAGGCTATGTTGCAGCAAGCGTTCTAAAACCAAGTGGGAACGAGTTTTCCGCAGTCCAACTATGAACTACCAAGAAGCGATATCGTATCTATATTCACTTGAGCAGTTTGGAATTAAATTCGGACTGCATAATATCCAGCGGATGATGGAATTACTCGGGAATCCGCAGGAAACCTTGCGGGCGATTCATATCGCTGGAACCAATGGAA
This sequence comes from bacterium, assembly GCA_026416715.1. NCBI lineage: Bacteria > bacterium. The sequence goes on along the minus strand of JAOAEQ010000004.1, from coordinate 116,952 downwards.
AAGGGTCAGTAGCTGCATATTGTGCAAGTATTCTAACCAGTGCCGGATATAAGGTTGGTCTCTATACCTCACCGCATTTAGTGAAATTTGAAGAACGGATGCAGATTAATGGCAAGCAGATAACCGAATCCGAGTTAGTTCGATTCGTCGAAAAAATTCAGCCAATCGCAAAACAAGTTGCGGATGACAATCAGGGATTGCACCCAACCTTTTTTGAGGTTACCACAGCGATAGCGCTCGATTATTTCGCCCAGAATAACGTAGAGTATCTGGTTCTCGAAGTTGGGATGGGCGGCCGGCTTGATGCAACGAATGTTGTTTCTGCGAAAGTAGCGGTGATAACGAATATCACGTTCGACCATATGCAATATCTCGGCGATACTTTAGCCAAAATCGCTTATGAAAAAGCGGGGATAATCAAACCGCATGCGATAGTTATCACCGGTGCTGCTGGAGAAGCGTTAACCGAAATCCAGCGGGTCTGCGCAGAACGTACTGCGGAGTTAATCGTCTATCCGAAGGATATCGCGTATCAAGAGGACTTGAATGAGTTCGATACCCGCCGATTTACCATTGCCACGGTTAATAATGTTTATCCGCATCTTGAAATTCCATTGCGTGGTAAACATCAGTTGGTCAATGCAACGTTAGCCGTTGCAGGAATTGAAGCTATGGAATCTGCTTACGGTTGCGACTGTCGTTCTGCGATAGCGGAAGGATTGAAAAAAACGGTTTGGCCAGGGAGATTAGAAGTGGTGAGACAAGAACCGATGATCGTTCTCGACGGAGCGCATAATGTTGCTGGTATTGAATCATTAACCTCAGCGTTACTCGATGAATTCAACTATGAGAATCTCTATCTAATCATCGGGATTGCCAATGATAAAGAGAGTCGGAAAATGCTGGAACTACTCTGTCCGTTAGCAAAAGAAGTTATCCTCACGGCGGCAAAAACGCATCGCGCGATTCCGCCGGAAACCTTATCAACCCAGATTAATGCAACGGATACATTTGCGCTGAAATCGAATCCGCCACGGATAACTATTGTCAAGCATATCCCTGATGCGATACAATATGCGTTACAATTAGCTGATAGAAATGATTTAATTTGTATCACCGGTTCATTGTATGTCGTCGGTGAAGCGAGAGAACAGCTAATGAAATAGCAATATACCACCAAGGTACTAAGACACAACCAGTTAAATATTGTAATAAGTGTCGTAGCAAGGTTGGGGTAAAAATTGTATTATGTCTAATAACATAGAAGAACTTAAATCTAACGCAATCGCACAAATCAATAGTGCGGAATCACATGAAGAGTTGGAACAACTTCGGGTCAAATATCTCGGGAAAAAAGGCGAATTGAAAGCAATCTTAGATCGTCTAGGCAGTTATCCGCCGGAAGAACGGCCGATTATCGGGAAGAAAGCGAATGAACTGAAAAATGAACTCACCGCATTATTGAATGCACGAAAACAGGAATTAGCGCGACGCGCAGCGGAACTGAGTACGCTAAAAGAAGCATTGGATATAACCATACCCGGTCGGAAACCGCGTATCGGGAACCTACATCCACTAACGAAAACGCTCTATGAAATTGAAGATATATTTATCAGCATGGGATTTAGCATCGAAATTGGACCGGATATAGAACTAGAATACTATAATTTTGAAGCGTTAAATTTTCCAGCACATCATCCGGCACGAGATGCCCATGATTCGTTCTATATATCCGACGGGATAATTCTGCGCACCCATACTTCTCCCGTTCAAATCCGGACGATGGAAAAACAGCAGCCACCTATTCGAATGATAGCTCCTGGTCGCTGTTATCGTCGGGATGCTATTGATGCATCGCATTATACGATGTTCAATCAAGTTGAAGGATTATGCGTTGATGAACATATCACCTTTGCCGATTTGAAAGGAACAATTACCTTATTTCTGCAGCAGTTATTCGGAAAAGATACGAAAGTCCGTTTCCGTCCGGATTTTTTCCCGTTCACCGAGCCGAGCGTTGAAGTTGCAATGAGTTGTTCGATTTGTAAAGGCAGCGGATGCAGAACCTGCAAGCAATCCGGTTGGTTAGAAATCGCAGGCGCCGGTATGGTGCATCCGGAAGTGTTTCGAGCGGTCAACTATGATTCGGAAAAATATACTGGGTTTGCGTTCGGATTCGGGATAGACCGGATAACGATGCTTAAATACGGAATAAACGATATTCGACTCCTGTTTGGAAACGACCTGCGCTTCTTACAACAATTCTAATCCTCGACGCTGATCAATCCAGCGTTCCACTGCGTAGCGCGTTAAAGACCAATACAATCCTGTGCTCGAGTTGAAATAAAAAATAGGTTAGCAGCAAATGGTAGCGGTAATTCTCGGTTGATTATTCTGCTTTTTCAATTATTATGTTCGTTCCATCTTTCACTTTCAGAAACTCTTTTGGGTCACCAAGCAATTTTCCAATAACCGTCACTGGACTATACGGTCGGATTTCATCGCCACGACTCGATGGCGTTTTGCCAAAAAAGATACAGAACGCATTCCCCGGAACCCAATATCCGATATCCCCTAATTGAACTGTTTCTTGCGGTTTTTCATCAGTTGTTTTGACTGGGATTCTAAAATATATTTCTTCACCCCAAGTATTGGCTGATGCTGTTATCGGTAAAGCATTCCAAACCAGTTCAGCAGTTTTCGTCTCATTGAGCTCCGCGAGCATCGAAACCGGCTCTGCTGTAATTTTAATTTTTTTACGTTGCATAACGAATATATCTCCCTTTGAAAAATATGGAGTTATACGGTTAATCACTGGATTTGAGTGGGAATTGCTCAAAGCAATTCCCACTCAAGTCCAGTATAACTCGTTCATAAAATAACATAAACTATTATAAATGCAGGAGTTATAATGCAACTTCCTAATACTACATACGGTAAATCACGCAAAAATTAGGAGACCGATTTTGACAAAATGCTGATATATAAGGTATGATATTAGCACAGTATGGCCACCGGAGAACATAATCCACATAATTTATTATTCTGCTGTATGCGATGCCAGTTCTATAGCAGTTGTATCACCAAATGGCTGCGTGGCGAAAAAGGTGAACCGGATTATTGCTGTGACCATTGCCAATATTTTTATGAATGCCATCCGCATCTCGTAAAAAAACAGAATCCAGAAAATAAAGATAAATAAGTTCTACATCATTTCTTTTCTCATCACCTACCTTGTTTAATCATTTCGCTTAAAATATTTTGAACAACCTGCATCGTTATCGGTCGGCCACCGAGCGATGAAATTGCGTTAATTTTATTCAACACCCCTTCCAGTTCGCGAACATTTGTCGAGATGAACGTTGCAATGACATTGGCGATATCATCCGGAAGCTGCAAATTCCGTTGCATCGCTTTTCGGCGGAGAATCGCTATGCGCGTTTCTAAATCCGGCATCTGGACATCGACAATCAATCCGCCTTCGAATCGGGAGCGAAGTCGTTCTTCGAGTTGCGGGATATCTTTCGGAAGACGGTCGCTGGTGAGAACAATTTGTGCTCGACGATGATGCAATTCTTCAAACATCTGGAATAATTCGACTTGGGTTCGTTCCTGACCAGCGAGAAACTGAACATCGTCAATGAGCAAAACTTGCAGATGCCAGTATTTCTGGCGGAACGGAGTGATTGTTCCTGATGCAATCGCAGTAATCATCTCTTCAATAAAACGAGTGCAGGGGATATATACCAATAAACTATGAGGATTTTTTTGCAGAATTAAATTGCCGATTGCGTTCATCAGATGCGTTTTGCCGAGTCCGACCCCGCCATAAATGAAGAGTGGATTATAGGTTGTACCTGGTGATTCAGCGACATTTTTCGCTGCTGCCCAAGCGAGTTGATTCCCAGTCCCAACGACAAAACTATCAAAAGTAAACTCGGGTATCGGTTTCGTTAATAGCGATGGCTGAATCTGCGTCGGTTCTGGAGAAGATAGATGCGGTTGCGGTTGTGGTGATACGTGCGATTCTGTCGAAGTAGATGGAGTTAATCCCAGCGGAACATTGGGTTGCTGGGATAGCGATTCTAGTTGCGCTTTATCCAGAGCTTGCTCGGTATCCAATGAACGTTTATCCGGAACAACTGCCGCTGATGGCTGAACTGGAGTCTGCGGTGTGGATATATCCATCACTGTATCAGTTTTTGAGGAAATTGGTTGAGATTCTACAGGTTTAGATTGAGTGCCATTAGGTTCAGGGACTGCGGTTATGGGAAAAATCCCCGTAATTGTATCGGATGATAATGAACGGTCGTTAGATTTCACTGTCGGATAATATTTATCGATAATCTGTTCAATCCATTCCCGACGACTAAATATCGGACGAATAGTCAATTTCGTTAATTCGGTTAATTTCTGGATAGCGTCGGTATCCCAAGGGTCAGACATCGCTACAGTTAACTGCTCTTCATTTTTTTCTAATGGGAAACAGATATATTGTCGCGCGATAGGTTCTGGAATCAAGGTTAACAGGTTAATATCTTTTACAACGAATCCACGCGGATTGATATAGATACTCCCGAATTGTTTCGCGAGGATAGTATTCAAATCTTCCTCGGTAACATATCCCAGTTGCAATAGGATTTTCCCTAATGGTAACCGGCGCTGCTGTTGTAACTCCAACGCCTGTTCAAGCATACTTTTCGTTATCAACCGCTGTTCAATAAGAAGTTCACCGAGTTGTTTTGCCATAATTCGAATATTATCGCATGGAATAACGCTATAAAGTTCCTCTGTAAAATTTGCTATGGTTTATTTTGCAAATTTGTTTCGGTTATGGTTATAATGAGATTAGGCTAGATATTTTGCGATTAATTATTCTTCTGCCACTGACTATTATAATATTTATCAATGATTTGCTCAATCCATTCGTGGCGACTAAATTTCGGTTGGATAGTTAATTGGGTGACTTTCGTAAGCTCATTAATCGCATCGGTATTCCACGGATCAGCCATAACCACCAACAGCGTCCCATGTTTCTTTTCGAGAGGAAAACAAACAAAACGTCGCGCGAGCGATTCCGGAATGAAATTAAGGAGCGATGTATCCTGTAAAACAAATGACCGTGGGTTAAGATAGACTAATCCAAACTGACTAGCAAGAACCGAGTTTAACTGGTCTTCAGAAACGCAACCAAGCTGGATAAATATTTTCCCTAACGGAACTAATTCTTGCCGCTGCTGGGAAAGTGCTTGTTCCAAAATAGCCGGCGTAATCAGTTTTTGTTCGATGAGGAGCTCTCCAATTCTTTTCGAAGCACTATATTCAGTCATAATTATAGTATCATTATACTGATTTTTATAAGAAATTGCAAGAAACGAATTCCCATACTTCATTGTTAACATAATGTGGGGATTAGGCGCACTATGGTTTTGAAGGAACAACCGTATCAGTTGTTTGCGGATTCAGGTTGGTTAGCAACCGGTCAATCTCTTGTTTCCAGATTTCATAGGCAGGCGGTTTGAGATGGAGTCCATCAGCGGTAAACTCTTCCCGCAGTTCACCATTTTCATCTTTGAGTAACGCATGTAAATCCAGATAGTGATACTGAAATTCATCAGCCAACGATTTCAGTTTCGCATTGAAATCTAGTACCATTTGATTCAGATGCGCGTATTTCCCGCGACAGGGTAGAACGGAAATTATATATACTTTAACTTTCGGTAACCGACTTTGAATTCGGGTTAATACTTCGCGATATACCCGTAGAATAGTATCCTGACTTCTCCCCGCAGCGAGGTCGTTTATCCCGATGAGGATAAAAACATGCGACGGATTGCAGTCGAACACTGAATTATCGAGCCGATGCAGGATACCGGTGGTATTAACTCCGATACCATCAGCGACTATCCCTCGGTTAATAAACGGGCGACCAGGAAAATATTGTTCAATCTTAAACCCTTCAGTAATCGAATCACCGAGTAAAACTACTTTTTTAAATGTTTGATTCTCAGCTTCAAACGATTTAATTCTATCCCAATAATGCTGGTAGAGTCTTGCAATAATGGCGGTTCTATCCGGTTTATCTTGCGAGAAGACACTGGACGTTAACAGAATAAATAATCCGAACACCACAATACCAATCAGTTTATTGAGTTTATACACATTATGCATAGAGCGATTCCCCCTATTAACTATAATTATTTTCCAAACGCATTAAGTTCAAACGTTCCACCAGCGGTTAAACTCCAATCTTCACTGCGGTCATTTAATCCGATAGAAGCGGCGATATCCCAGGTTATCCAGTGCCACGGTAGCTGAACTCCGGCACGCAATGACGTTCGGTCATTTCCATCATGCGAATTTGCAATTCCGGTTATTTCGGCAACGGCGTTCATATTAGCGGAAATCGGTTTAACCGCCCCGATACCATACATCAATACATCATCCTGTTTCGATAACTCATGCGGATTGCCCAGAATCCCCATCCCAACATTTAGCCGAGACTCTATGCCCAGAATATTCTTACTTAAAATCAGAAGAATGAAATTATCCGATTCATCCGTTCCGAAATTTCGCGAGTTATCCGCATTCGGTAGTTTGGTACCAAACTTAACGGCGACTGCCGGTCGCGTATCGGTTTCGGATACCAACTTTATTTTCGTCCATAACCGCACATCGCCGACATCAAACCCGCTATCGGTTCCATCATCCTGATACAACAAATCGAAATCGGTTTGAACTTCTACTCGTTCCCCTAACCCAGCGGAAACGCCTATCGCCGGCAGTTTTATCACTTCCCATTTTTTATCTTCCGGTTGAAATAATAACGTGATATTTTTGAGATAACCTATGCCAGCTCGAACCTCAATTTTGCCATACGACGTTATTTCCGCACTCTCAGTTTCTAACGGTCGTTCATGTCCGGCATACCCGATACTGAAACTAACGGCAAGTAAACTAATTCCTAAAACTATCTGTCGTACCCGAGGCATATTTCTCTAAACTCTCCTTTAATTAAGATAACAAAGTTTTAGATTTACCAGACAGTTTGCTTTTCTAGCGTCGTACTTCTATTTTTTTCCTGCTGTCGGTCGAGTTTGTCGAGTTTGAGTAATCAGATATTCAATTCCGTTTCGTGCAGTAAATTCAATGGTATTCTTGACTGTTTTCGCTGGTACAGTGGTTTTCTGCGAGCCGGCTAACTCCACTACTGACCAGCGGACAGTTTTAAGTGTCGCTTGCGGGATAACCGGCAATGATATTTTAACCGGAGTAGGTTGCCCATCCCGCCGATATATCGTCACCTGCAGTTCCGGTTTGATTTTTTCTTTTTCACCGAGTCCCCAAATTCCAGCGTCTAGCGGAAGAACCTCAACCGGTTGGGTACAGAATATTTTTATTCCATCAGATAGTGGTATATAAGCTAATCCAGCAGTAGCGAGAATTCCATTCGGCGCATTTTTTTTCTGGGCGATATAAAAATTACCTAATGCTTTGCCAAACCCACGGGCGGCAATATCCAGGTCAACTGATTTCATATATCCCGCTAAATCAAGAGTTGCGCCAGGAATTTCTTTACCCAACAATCGCTGGATTTGGGGATAGGTATATTCGTCAGTCATTAGAAGCCACGAACGACGTTTTGCCAGTTGAATGATATTCCTCTGATATATTTCAGGTAACTCTGACTTCCAACTCGGTGCAATGAGAACAATTTGGTTCGCTGGAATAAACGTTATATCCTTAATATCAACCAAACGAATCGGAACAAACGTTGCTATCATATAGAGCATCGAATAAAATTTTTTCGCTAGGATATCATCGCGGAGGAGTTTGGGATAAGTAATAACATAGACATACGGTAATCTCGGTTCGGCTTTCCCCTCAGATAAAATACGGTTTGCATTCGAGAAAGTGCGAGTAATAGACGTACTGTTCGGAAGATTAAGATTCCAATTCCATTGATAAAGTACTCCCGGTCGAACCGACTGCCCAGCCTTTTGCTCTCGGAAATGTTCGTAGAGAATCGATTTCGGATTCAACGGTAATCCGCAGTAGGTTATATATCGAAGCTGGAATAAATCAAATCCAGCGTTATTCTTATCAACTCCACTTTCTAAAATATATATCGGTTTACCTAATTCTTTCGCCCAATGAATGATGTTAGTCATCGCATAGAGTGACCCGAATCCGGTATCAGCTAATTTCGTATCAGTATAGAGCGATATTCCGAGCGCATCCGCATTACTCAGCCAAGCGGGAAGATTGAACGCCGCATATTCTGGATGTCCTTTAATCAATGTATCAACTAATAACCCGTTCAATTGTAAGATGAACGGCGTTTTACTTGATTGCTGCCAGATGTTCCGATTATAGTTATATTGTTTCCACCACCAGGAATTGAGCGCACTGATGAAATCGAAATAGGCACGATGCGGTAATCCGAATCGTTTATCCATAGGATTTTGCGGTAACGGAATCTCGTCCGGAGTAGCGATTTGCGTTTGATATTCTTCATTAATTCGTTCCATGGTTTCGAACGTGTTCAGTAGCCATTGTTGCCAATACCTTTTCATCACCTCGGTATACTGCCCGATTTCATACCGTTTAGTTTTATCGTTCCAGACTAAAACTCCTGCGCGGATTGAATCGAGAAATCCCGCAAACCCGCCAATACAGAATCCCGCTAAATTCGGTTCTCGACCGTATCGGTTCGCATAATATGCTGTTTCCTGCTGTAACCATTCTTCATATTCTGGATTCGCAACAATCGAAAATACCCTACCCGTTTTATCTACCGGAGTCAATATCTGCTGATATAAATAGTTTTTACCGTCCGGCGTATTGGCATCGATCCGAGTTAAAATAATTCGGATATTTCTCGCTTTACATTCAGCGAATAATGTATCCAAAACTTGTACGCTGGTCGGTTGCGACCAGATATGCGCTGGCGGAACGATATTCACGATTCCTGCCCCGGCGAATTCTGCCATTGCAATACTTTTCTTCGCATCGTCAACGGTTCGGAGCGAATTGAAATGAATAGTGTATCCGACACGGGAAACAGCTACTTGTTGAACGGTTGCACTTTCAGAAAAAACCAATTTCGGTAATAATAGATAGAAACTTATTATAATAATCGTTAGTTTTTTCGACATTGTTGTTACCAGGTATAGTACCGAGATAAAATTCAGCTACCTACTTAAGAAATAACGTTGTATTGTTTTATTATAGTATACATTATAGCGTAATATGAACTCTGTACAGGAGAAATCATCGTTCATCTATCCGGCATTAACCGTAGCGCTGTGGTTTCTTATCTACTTTTTGTTTTCCTATCTCGCACCGAGTGTCCCAGCGATACACCCGAAATGGGGCTATCTCATTTCCGCAGGAGTATGTGCGGTAACAATTTTACTTATTTTCTACTCGCTAACTCGATTCATACTAAAACCGATATGGTTATTACTCATAACCATTGTAGCCGCAGGCTTCGTTTATTTTGGAAATCATTTTCGCGGTGCGGAGGTTATCCGTGCGGTAACTATTGACCTCGGTCTCATTTTGTTCAGCATAACTACAAGCAGTTTATTAATTCGTTCATTAAATCAGAAATCATATTTGGTTCCTATAGCGGTTCTCGGGTCAGCATTAGATCTCTGGAGTGGAGTGATTGGCCCAACGAAATCGTTTATCACTACCGGAGAGATAAACTATTTTTTAATTCGATTTCCGCTGTTAGGAACAGCAGAAATCCCCGGTTTTTTCGGGGTAAGTGATTGTATTTTCAGTGCGTTATTTTTATTCGCTACGGTTAAATTTAAGTTTAACCGAACCAACAATTTCTTGATACTTACCCTAGCGTTCATTGTAGTGTTTCTTATCGTTATCTTCAGCGAACTCGCAATTCCTGCACTTCCAGTACTTTCGCTAGGGTTCGTATTGGTTAACTGGGGTCATTTAGAACAATCCGGGGAACCGAAAGATTTTCCTACCTCATCCTCCTTTCGGAAACGGCAATGGATTTTTTCAGTTATGTTAATCATTCTTCTGGTATCAATTCCGATCCTAAAATGGTATGCACGCACTCAAATTAAACAGAAAATTGAAACGATTGATTCTTTTGCCAAACAGAGTATTGAACTGTCCATGCAGAAATGCAAATTTATTATGGAAAATCAACAAGCTGTTCTCAAGGCGATAGCCAGACGACCACCTCAAATTATTCACCCTACAGAGTGGCAGACGGTTTTAAATCGCTATCACTTGCAACTTCCACCCGGTACTCAAGCATATCTCGTAACCAAGGATGCTCCTGACTCCCAAAAGATTATTTGCGTATATCCATCTGCGTCAACCGACAACAAAGCTGGGAACATTGCTTCTTCTGCTTGGAAAAAGGTTTTTACGCAAATGCTGGATAGTAAACGAATCCAGCTGCAAACAGATTCAATAGTTATTCCTGCGCAAGGACTTCAAATGGTTACGTATCTCCAATTAACTACTGGTGGTTTACTCGAATCTGCACAAAATCTCCATTATCTTGTTCTCTTTTTTCCAATTACCGCCCAATGGTTGAAAAAAGAAATCCAAACTCATTTTCCGAACGAGATTCGACCGGAATTCGCTCTTCTTACCCGAACCACTGATCCGAAAGCTATTAACGAATGGATAACGGTCGATGCCACGATTACAGAGCCATTCAATAATCACGAACTACCTCGATTCACTGACCGAGAACTAAACTTATCTTTTCTCGACCGTGGGAAATACTTCTTTTACCAGCATATTGGAGAAGCCCCCTATAAAATTTGCGGATACGCTATTCCGTTTACTATTTCAGATAGTTTACTTTGCGCCCTATTACCGTATCCGATAGAAGTCATAACGAAAATTGACCGGTATACCCAAATCAGCACGTCGGCTATTCTCCTATTCGTAACTCTAATAATCGTTTCCTTGGTAGTCCATCGCGGACTTAAATTAACGAAAAAGTTCGTGTTTGCGTTAGCGCTGGCGACCTTATTACCCATAGTAATTTTCCGGTTCGCTGGGTTTAGTACCCGCGATGCACTGGAAGAACAAATCAGCCGGCATGTCTCCGATGGCTTGTTACGAACTTTGAAAATAGTCACCCAATTGAAATATGAACTTCATCAATTAGCAATATCAATGGCATCCGCTAAAGATGATACAGCACGACAAGCGATTCTGCAAAACTATCAGCAGAAATATCCGCAATTGCACTGGGCACAACAAATAACGAGTAACAATAACCGCATACACAGTGCCGGTGATATTGCGTTACTCAACTTTGGGAAACCTAATGTTTCCGGAACATTGTTCGTTGACCCGGAATCACAAACTCCTATGCTTTTTGACCAATATACCTATACCCAAAACAATCTGGAAAAAACCACGGTTATCGGACTGCCAGTGAGCCAAGGTTTATTGCATCTTTTAAAACTTAATAGCGGCACGGAAACAGCTTTCGTTTGGGAGAATAATATCATTTCAACGTTACCGCGAATGAAAGCTGAATCATTAAAAATCAGCGAAACCGAATTGGCTGAAGCGGAACTAACTGAGGTTGAATCGTTCACTGTTTCCCGGCAGCATATCGGCGATATGGTGTATACCGTCGGATATCTCCGTTTTCCGATATATACATTTTCAACAACGCTGCAAACATTTGTCCAGTCAGCGAATCCGGGATTATTTGCGATTGCTATTCCACGAACATTCGTTGACCAGCAAATTAAAGAGTTTGATGATAATTTGATGTCATTCACGATCCTAATGCTGCTCATCGCAAGCTTTATCGGGTTCGGATTAACGGTGATGACGATGCATCCGCTGATAAAACTTATCCGGGGAACTCAAGAAGTTGGCGCGGGTAATTTAGAGTATCAGGTTGATATTCGCCAAAAAGATGAAATGGGCGAACTCGGTCGTTCATTTAACCAGATGGTTCGGCTTCTGAAAGACCGGCAACGAGTTCGCGATACGTTTTCGAAATACGTTAGTGAACGAGTTGCAGAAAAAATCCTATCTCATCCGGAAGGTGTCCCACTCAAAGGTGAACGTAGACCGATAACCATCCTCTACGCAGATATTCGTGGATTTACTGCATTAGCAGAAAAAGGAAATCCAGAAGAAGTAGTTGCGATGCTGAACGAATGTTTTACCCATCTCATTGACATCATATTCAAATACGAAGGAACTCTCGATAAATTTATCGGGGATTGTATCATGGCGTTATTCGGTGCACCGATTCCTGCAGAAGATAGTTTAGAACGAGCGATTCTTGCGGCATTAGCGATGCAAGAACAAATGGATCTATTCAATCAGAGCCGCCGTGGTTTAGGATTACCGGAAATTAAGATTGGAATTGGGATAAACTATGGCGAAGCGATTGTTGGCAATGTTGGCTCACAGAGACGACTCGAATATACCGCAGTCGGCGATAATGTGAATATAGCATTTCGCTTGCAGGAAATCGCTGACGGAGGACAGATTCTGGTTACGGAAGAATGTTTTAGTCTGGTAGATAAAAAGTTTACCGGCTATCCAATAGGACCGATTACGGTTAAAGGAAAAGAGAAGCCGATTACCGTAGTCCAGATAACCGGAGTGGTGAAACCAGATTAACAATCCGCATTCTCTCAGGTAGTAACCGGATGATGCAGCTCAATGTTTATCTAATCCCTAGGTGAATGAGAAAATAAATCTGTCTATCCCGATACATCAGGGAAATTTTAGGATAAACCATGGAGAACTAACACCTTATCTGGTTAAACGCTCTTCTTGAAGAACCGAACGGGAATAAATCGCATGCAGTTCAGCGACACGATTGGGTAATAAGTCCGGTATCGGCAGATGGTAGGGACATCGGTCAACGCATAACCGACAGTGAATACATTCTGCTACTTTTGCTAATTTCGACTTATCATTTCCATTAATATAATTCTTCCAACCATACCGTTTATAAATATATTTTGCACCTAAAACATACGAGATTTCTATTCCGACACTACACGGCTGGCAATATCCACAACGGCGGCAAAAGTTTTTATCGAGTTCCTGTTTAAGTTGCGCGATTCGCTTCTGTTCCGATGCGGTTAACTTCTTGATATCTCTACATAACCGCACGTTTTCTTCAACTTCTTCAACCGTCTGCATACCAACTAATGCGACTGATACTGGTTGCTCGAGAACGTATGATAATGCCATTTTCGGATTATCCGCAAACGCGCTGCCCCCGAACGGTTTCATTGCAATAACCGCAATCCCTTTTTTATTAGCTAACGGTAACAATTCATCAACCACATCGGTTTCAATATAATTATACGGCACTAAAATAGTTTCGAATACAGCAGCGTGTTTTATCGCTTCAATGATAACTGGAACAGAATGACTGGATAATCCAATATGTCGGACTATTCCTTTCTTTTTTGCGGATAATAGCGCGGTAATAGCACCGTCCGACGCTAATATTGTATTGAGCATTTCAACATTCTGGATATTATGACATTGATAAATATCAAGATAATCGGTTTGCAGTTCTTTTAAGCTCAGAGCGATACTTTCTTCCATTTCCGATTTCGATTTCGCTGTACTTTTTGTAGCTAGAATACATTGTGCTCGTATTCCTTGCAATGCGATTCCGATTTTGGTTTCACTATCCGCATACGCTCGAGCGGTATCGAAATAATTTATCCCTAATTCATAGGCACGGCGAACGACTTTAACTGCATCCGAAGTATCTACCTGCTGAATTGGGATTCCGCCGAACCCGAGAACGGTAACGTGTAATCCTGTTTTTCCTAAAGGGCGAATGGGAAGAGCAACGTTCTTTGTATTATTTTTCTTTTTCATCCATTAACCTTTTAGTATTCTTAGTTATTCTCGGATTTGAATTGTGAAGTATGGTGATTTACTTATTTATTCTGCGTAAGCTTCCCAGCGAGAAACTTCAGTAGGAACCAGATTGATATTGACCCGATTGATATCTATATCATTTCCTAAACCGTAACTGGCTGCGGTATGGATATAATTCGCATCAACTGGCGTGGTTTTATAGGTATTTAATATATCCCGACCGACACAATCTGCGGCAACCGGGTCAGTACTAAAAATCAACCCGTTAAACGTAATATTTGGTGAACCGCCGGGACCCCAGGTGTGCTTTCCGAACAATGCATCAATTATAATCAGTTTTGTTTTCGTTCTAATAGTAGTTGAATTACTAATATCGGCTACATCGGGATTACAACCGTTTGGTGGCGAACCGTGCGCTAATGTCCCAGGATTGTTAACAGAACCATAATGATTTTTTAAACTTAACGTAACTCCACCTTGACTGTGGTCTTTGAGTACCGCCGCATTAATCAAATAATTAGCATACTGGGTAACTATTTTTGTTAAGTTTCTCGTTGTTGATCCTACAGGAATACTAAAACTCGTGTCATACCCGACACCGGAATGATTGGTTCCAAAACAGCGGACTCCAGAACTACCCGTATTTAAGGTATATCCCGCTGCGGTAAGTTCACTATTGGTACGGTCATAGATAATGATATTATTGATATTAAACGAGCCGTTTAGCATTTGCGCTAACCCATTGATAACCGTATTAATTACCTGGGGATGGGTCGATAATAGATTGTTGATACAATTCACTTTGATAGCAATCACACTACTTGCAGTTAATCCCGGGAATAACGATTGCCATGCTTGACCTAACTGCGCAATCCCAGTTAGTTCACGGATACCAGTATCAGTCATCATTTGAACAACTGATTGGTTAATAACACTTCCGCTTGTTGCTTCCGGATGGGTTACCACGACAACTTTACTTGGTGCCAATGCTTTCGGTATTGCGGAGATTAACGGAGTAAATTTTGGAATAATAATACTGCCGAAACCGATGATTGAGCTCTGTTTAATAAATTTACGACGGGATATTTTCCTATGCGCCATATATTCAGTGATTCGGTGTTAGTTGACAACTGAGTTCAGACAACGCTCGATTACCCTTTTATTCGAATGATATCCCCATTACTAATCGTTCCATTCGTCGGGTCATATCTGACAGTATCAATCGCCCAAACGTAGAAATTCTCATTATCCGGAATGATATTTCGTTCTTTTACATCGCCTCGGTCTTCACTATCATTATCCGGCCCGCAACTGGCGATAATCCAGTTCGACCGATTTGCCGCATATTGGAAATATTTATCTCGACCGGTTTTATAAAATAAATCAGCTGGATATTTGGTTATATATGCTAGGGGAGTCGTTAAGCACCAGATAGTTCCATCGGTTACATTTAACCCTATTTGCGGGTCGAAATTCCAGAAGGTAAAATCAATATCGCCATCATCCGGTCCTTCATTCCGACTGTCTAAAGGATAGTAATTATTATCAACATAATAACTTTCCAGCGCAGTTGCTAATGTTCGCATCTCTTCTTGAACTCGTGCGACTTTACTTCTGGTCTGCGCAGCGAGAAAATTCGGAATCGCAATTGCTGCTAGAATCGCAATAATCGCAACAACAATCAACAGCTCAATCAACGTAAATCCTTTTTCTTTCATTATACGCTCCTCCGGTTAGATAAGATTCTCAACATAATCTTTTTGTTGGTATAAAGATAAAACTATCGATTCTGTATAAAGAAAGTCTACTCCATAATTCTGAATCTGTCAATTACAACCCAATTCGGTCGACCGTTTAGAGAATGAGTTCTACCTGCTAATTTATGGTATTATATTTTATAAAAGAATACCTTATTCATTTACGAAAGTGAGGTGGAGAAGGTTCTTAGTATGTGGTTTTGTATAATTCTATCTTTTATTATGCTGTTTCTCGGGATATTCAGCCGGGCGCTCGGATACGGGGTTAATCGCGGTGCACCATGGTTGCTCGGAATAACACCGGATGCATTCTTACGGTTCACAAATACGTTGCTGCTCTATGCTATCGTATTCGGTATATTAAAACTCATTGCCAAAGGATAACCTACCCTAGTTCTCTCGGGCGACTCGAGGAGTCGCCCGCACCCGTTCAGACACCTGATATACATTAAATTGCGTATTCGTATATACTAACGGGAAAGAAAGCTTTTGTGGTTTTTCAACCACGACAAACTGCGCGTTATATTTTTCGGCGATAGTACTAAATTGCGATTCGGCAAGATTTCGATACAATATTGGCTGTAATGCTACTGGAGTTTGAACAGTAATCCCAAACGCTTGCAGCCGTTGATACCACTCCTGTGCATATCCCGCATTAAATACACTGAGCGCACCATCTTTCCATTCAACGAGCGTACTTCGTTGCGAATCAACTCGGAATCCAGATAAATAAATCGGGGTTATCCAGAGACTATGTTTATCACTATGCTCTTTTGCCCAGCGTTGCACATCTTCCCATGCGGTTATAGTAGTCATACCGGGTACTTCGATATAATGCAAAAAAGTCTGGCGTAATGAATGATGACCTTGAAAATATGCGAACCATTGCGGGAGTTTTGCAGTGACTCGTTTCCAGATAAATGGAATTGAAACGCTAATCATAAGTATCAGAAAAAATCCAAAAATCCATTTACTTTTTTGTGGTATCCATCTCAATGTTTGCAGATAGATAATTGAACTCAAGAGAAAAAGTAGTATTGTTTTCGGCTCAAATAAAAATATTCCTATTCCGATTGCGAACGCCCATAATTTTCCCATTCGACTTTGCTTCCACAGTTCTAAAATATAGGGGACTATCAGAATAATTGCGATAAAAATAAAAAATTGGATACTCCGAATTAATTGCAATCCGATAATCAACGGGAACGGGATATATTCACTGAATACGATACCAATAAGAATTAAGAGCAATATCCCCACAATGAACCCTAGTAAATTTTTCACATTACTATGTACTCGAGAATTCTTGGCCTGATACCATTGATAATATCCTATTGAAAACATTGCGATGATTGAGAGAAAAGCTAGCCAACTATCGCGATCCCAGAATTGCGGGAATAAATAACGTGTGCGATACTGCAGTATTTGCAGCCATTGCGTAGTGGAAATACGCTGCGAACTCGACCAAGAAACGGTTAAAAGAATCCATAGCCAAATTGGCGATGAACATAAAACAAAACCAGCTATGGCGACTATTTGTTTTATCCATCTTTTCTTGACTCCTTTATTTTGTGCATCATAGTTACCTGCTGGTATTTTTTGCACGTTATAAATCATACTAACTATTAAGCAGAAGAATATAAGGAACGCAGATAACAGATGGATATTCGCGGCTATCCCTGCCAGAGTAAATGCACTGAACCATTTATCCGCTAGAGAACGTTCAATAGCAAAAAGCAGAAAAACAAGCGCGATATTTCGTGGATGTAAATAGGGTTCGATAGTTACCATTAAAACCCCAGCAACGAATTTTTTGGTTAGTAAGAGAATCAAAACGAGTAGCAGCGGAATCGATAAACCCCAAACCTGGGTTTGAATATTTCTTTCTATCCCAATTCTTATCGCAAGAAAATATATCGCTAGAAAAATAAGGTATATATTAATACCATGAACGATAAAACAAGTCCATTCTAATCCAAATAGATGAATTAATGGCAAAAGTAAATACCACAGGTACGTATAATAATTCCCGCCAGTCTGTTTTCCCAGCATCATTAAATCCGATGGTGGATATGCTTGCGTATCGGTATATAGGGGTAGATAAGCGAAATAAATATCCTGGTCAGCATATTTGAACTGATATCCGTTAATTATTACCGAGATAACGGTTAACCCTAGAATAATCAAATATTTATGATATTGAATGGTTCTCATAATAAATAGGTAAATAATTCAATACATTCAGGGGAGAGAATAGTATCAGCAGATTGCGGTATCATTTTTGTTTTCCTTAAACCCGATTCTGTATCGCTTCACTGATTTAATCTTGTAAAATTCAGTATTTTAGTAGATAATATTACACTATTTTTAGATTTTATACTATAGACTATAGATTATCAACCTATGGCAGACCAAATAAGTTTAGAAACGTTACGACATAGCACATCGCATATTATGGCACAAGCGGTTACTGAACTATTTCCGGGAACCAAACTGGCTATCGGACCAGCGATTGCTGATGGATTCTATTATGATTTCGATAGTCCAACAACGTTCAAAGAATCGGATTTAGCGAAAATAGAAGAACGAATGCGAGAAATCATCAAATCGAACGTTCCATTTGAGCGGATTGAAATTGATAAAGAAACCGCAAAACAGCAGTTTCTTAGTCAGGGAGAACGTTATAAAGTTGAATTACTGAATGATATCCCTGATAATACGGTTACGCTCTATCGTCATGGTTCATTTGTTGATTTATGTCGGGGACCACACCTGGCAAGTACCGGAGAAGTGAAAGCATTTAAACTGTTATCCGTTGCTGGAGCATACTGGCGTGGAGACGAACACAATCCAATGTTACAACGGATTTATGGTACCGCATTTTATACGCAAGAAGAATTAGACGCGTATGTTGCTAAACTTGAAGAAGCAAAACGGCGTGATCATCGCAAGTTAGGAAAAGAATTAGATTTATTTAGTATCCATGAAGAATCCGGTGCTGGGTTGGTTTGTTATCATCCGAAAGGTGGGCGGATACGGAATATTATCGAAACTTTCTGGCGGAAACAACATTATAAGAACGGATATGAATTATTATACACGCCGCATATCGGCCGTTCTCTGTTATGGCAGACTTCCGGCCATCTTGATTTTTATCAGGAGAACATGTATTCTCCGCTGGATATCGAAGGACAGAATTATTTTCTCAAACCGATGAATTGTCCGTTTCATATTCTAGTCTATAAATCGCAAACTCGCAGCTATCGCGAGTTACCGTTACGCTGGGCAGAATTAGGAACGGTATATCGCTATGAACGTTCTGGTGTCCTGCATGGACTTTTACGGGTTCGTGGGTTTACCCAAGATGATGCCCATATTTTCTGCCGTCCTGACCAGATGGAATCAGAGATTGCCCGAACGCTTAATTTCGTGTTGTTTATATTACGTACCTTCGGGTTCCATGAATTTGATATCTATCTAGCGACTAAACCGGAGAAAGCGGTTGGTTCAGCGGAAGATTGGGAAAAAGCGATGGCATCGTTAAAAAATGCTATTGACCAGACCGGATTACCTTATCAGATTGATGAAGGTGGCGGTGTATTTTACGGACCCAAAATAGATGTTAAAATTAAAGATAGTCTCGGCCGACCCTGGCAATGTTCAACTATCCAATTTGATTTTAACCTATCTACCCGATTCGACCTTGAATATATTGGAGAAGATGGTAAACCGCATCGGCCGTATATGATTCATCGCGCATTACTCGGGTCTCTAGAACGGTTTTTAGGTGTGCTGATCGAACATTATGCCGGTGCGTTTCCTACTTGGTTAGCTCCGGTACAAATCAAAATCCTGCCAATAAAAGATAGTTTGATGGAGTATGCGAAACAAGTGCACGAAATCTTAAAGCAGCAGGATTTACGAGTTGAAGTAGATGAACGCAACGAGAAACTCGGACATAAAATCCGTGATGCGCAACTTGAAAAAATCCCGTATATGCTGGTTCTCGGTGAACGCGAGCAAACCAGTCAGACCGTTGCGGTGCGACGACGTGATGGAAAAGATTTCGGCGCAATGACTATCCCCGAATTTTTAGCGTTACTTAAACCGGAATTGAATATTGAATAATCGATACAAATCACAGTAAAATAATAGGTTAAAATCTGGATGTTATTTTGCCATTTGAATATTGAATTTTGGATTTTAATAAGTGAGGTGACGTAACAATATTTAGACCATATAAACCGCAACAACCGAGAGTAAGAATTAATACGTATATTCGCGCAAAAGAGGTGCGGGTGATTGGTCCTGACGGGGTACAACTCGGGATTCTTCCGCTCCAGGAAGCGTTAAATAAAGCACGGGAAGTAGGGCTCGATTTGGTTGAAGTATCTTCGCAAGCGGTTCCGCCGGTATGTCGTATTATGGACTACGGCAAGTATAAATTCGAAAAAGCGAAACGGGAAAAAGAAGCGAGAAAGAAACAGAAAACAATTAAAGTTAAAGAAATTAAAATGGGACCGAACATTAGTGAGCATGATTATCAGTTTAAACTACGGCATGCACGAGAGTTTATAACCGAAGGAGATAAGGTACGGGTAGCGATTGTATATCATGGACGACAGATAACCCATCAAGAAATCGGTCAGAAAGTTATGACACGGTTTATCGAAGATATTAAAGACCTAGCGATACCAGAGCAAACGCCACGAATGGAAGGGAAAGAATTAACCGCAATTTTTACTATCAACCCACTGATTAAAAAACAACTGAAAAAGACTGAATCGCCAGTCAGTTCTTCTACCGATGCAAGGAAAAAAGTTGCGGTTGATACCCCTGCTCCTGTTGGAAACAATCCGGTACCGAGTGTAGTCGAACCTCTGAAACCGTTAATACCGGAATCGAATTCGAATCAAGCGGTTGACCCAGCGATATCAACTCATCAGGAAACAAATTTGAATTCGGTTCAATAGCATGTTCTATTTTCAGAGGGTAGCAGAAATAATCCCTCTTAAATCAGCGTTATTCCCCCTAACATAGCGCTAGGATTATAAGGGATAGATTTCTGCATTATCTCCATTATTTATTTCGTTTAGGAAGGAGTTAAACCGCAGGCGTAACGTAGGGTTCAATGTTCAAAACACTTACAACGGGATTGATAAATCAAGACCCTACTTTAACGTTATCCTGCATTTCTATTATGCCAAAACTTAAATCACATCGTGGAGCGAAAAAACGGTTTAAACTTACCGCAACCGGTAAAATTAAACGGAAACGAGCGTATCTACGTCATCTACTGGCTGCGAAATCGAAACGGCAGAAACGAGCGTTACGGAAACCAGGGTATGTTTTTAAAGGGGAAGCGAAAACAATTCGTACCTTGATATCAGTATAGTTTATTTATGATGTATGGTAAATGGTGAAGAGTTAACTGGTTATTAGGTTAAAACAAATTGTAAAAAATTTGGTAATTTAGCTTGGTTAACTTATTAAGCCATTTAACCAGGTTTTATGTTGAAAGGAGAACGATAACTTATATGGCTCGAGTTAAAAGCGGGTATGTTAGTCACCGCAGAATGAAAAAAGTCCTCAAATTAGCGAAAGGATACCGTGGCGCGAAAAGCAAATTGTATCGGTCAGCAAAAGAAGCGGTAATGCGGGCTGGTCAATATGCGTTTCGAGATCGAAAAGCGAGAAAACGCGATTTTCGGTCATTATGGATTGTTCGAATTAACGCAGCTGCTCGCTCCAATGGGATAACCTATCGTGATTTCATGGCTGGACTTAAAAAAGCGAAGGTTGGATTAGACCGGAAAATGCTCTCAGAAATTGCTATTTCTGACCCAGCAACATTCACGAAACTGGTTGAATTAGCGAAAAAAGCATAATTCGGTTAATATCTTAATATTGTAGTCGAATCTAAAAATCAGTTTATCCGATAGATAAACTGATTTTTTTCTTTTAGAGAGCAAGGAGAAGCGGCAACAAATATCACCATCGGTTAAGCAGGGAAATATTGCACCAGGAAAATTCAGGTTTCAAACAATTTCTTTTGACATACCCTCTTCGTGTATATACTTGTACTTGGAGTCGGAAGGACTCTATATGCTTCTCGAACGTATTTTTCATTCATTTTTTTGCTTTGTAGTTTTTAGTGTTATAGCTTATCCTGATACCTTCCTTTGAACAATCGGAGCTAACACCTGATGGAGAACCCAACGTGAAACGAAATAGCGTAGTCGGTGAAACGATAGGGCTCCATGTGTTAATACCTTGATCGCATATACTGATGAAAGTCTTATTCAAGGTTGAATAGAATCAACTACTGCAAGATAGATGGCTATTACTAACCATTTCTATTTGACGGCTTGCCAGAGTTGAGTTGGGACGGTTGTAGTGGTATAGGTTAATCGATACGCATGCACTTCATTCGGGTTAAGGATGCATTGGAATTGAACGGTTTTTTCAATGATATTATATTGTAAAGGAATGAACGTATTATCGAATAACGCAACGAGGTGCAGGTTCGGCAATTCGCTATCCTGAATCCCTAAATCCGGATAGGTTATGGTAACCGTTGTCGTTTGAACGCTTGCGGTCGCATTTTTTGCGGTATAATAAATATTATACGTTGACCAATTGCCGAACCGTTCAATGCGGACTGAATCAACGGAACTCGTCGCAAACGGTATCGGTTCCCATCCGGCGCGATTTAATGTTTTAATTATCGGGATATATTTAATAAACAGTTCTCGGTCGCGTTCATAGAGTTCCGGATGCAGGAAATAGCGGACTGGTGCGCCATACGTCAGACCACCGCCAGCGGAACTTATCCCCGGATATGAGCCATAGAACAATTGATGTTTCAGATAGGTTTCAATTTCATCTTTGGTTAAAAATCTCGTTTCCCAGAATTGGAGTAGGTTGGTATTAACTTTCTGATAACATAAGGTTCTTCGAATCGCAATATCCGATTCCGGCTCAGTAACATTCCATACTTCCGACCCAAGGATATCCAATAGATGCGCGTAGAACCGATATGCAGTCGGAAAGATATTCCCCATAACCTTTTTCCCTTGCGCATGAAGATAATTTCCTAGCCAATCGAGATAAGCATACTGCTGGAGTTCGCTGGCGATAATCGGTTTCCCTTGCGTATCCGAGAACGTTAGCGGGAGTGTCACCGTCGAAAAATGACTATACCGATAATCGCTTACTCCACCCATACTACTCCCGACTAAAATCGAATCGACATACATTCCGCCAGTTGCGTCCGCAGCACGATAATCTACAGAATACGTTTTATATGCTGTTCCCATATTCGGCTGAGGGAGATTCATATCCGGATTCGTTGGCCAGAACTGGTTCCAGGAACTCGACCCGCTCCATTGATGCCAGAAATAGCTGCTCGCATCGATTTGAAATCTGCTAGAATCATCAAGATATCCGGAATTGATTATCGCTTGTGCGGTATACCATCGTGGTGCGTTATTCCATTTTAAGCTGGAGCCGGTATCTGCTGCCCAGGCATATAACCGAGCAGTACGTTCGTCATAACTCGGTTTGGTAGTAACATATCCCCAGCCCATCCACGCGCCCCATGGCTCGTGATAATGATAGATTTCGATTCCGAGCTGATTGCAGGTATCGATAACCGTTGAACTCTGCGGATTAGTTTCATAGAATTTAAATCCGAAATCTAGCGGATTCTGAACGACTGTTGGTGCTATCGGATATTCCCAGCAACCTTCATCTCCGGTTCGTTTCATAAAATATTCCGGATAGAGCGCATAATATTTTTTCGCTGCGGAACGAAATCCCCAGTTCGGCGTATCGAGTTTATAGAGAATGAAATGGAACGTCGCTTTCCCAGCGCCGAGGAGTAGAGTTGCAGGAGAT
This sequence comes from bacterium, assembly GCA_026416715.1. Taxonomy (NCBI): domain Bacteria; species bacterium. The sequence continues at coordinate 93,415 of JAOAEQ010000004.1, read as the reverse complement.
ATTGCCAAATCGAATTGAATTCGTAAACCAATTGGTCGGCAGTAACTGGTATTCTGGATACGTGGTTCAGTCATCGGAACGGCAAGAGAGATTCCACTAGTTGCATCTGTGAGTGCGGTGAATGGATATATCGCCACTTTTCGATTTTGTATCGTAACCGTGTTTTCGTAAGCAGTTTTGGAAGTATCGATATTCCGCTGGCGGTAAATATCATCGAACCAGTTCCAACCGGTCGCATCAATCGGCAAAGTGTAATATACCTTAAAAAATCGAGTGGTTAACGGACTGGAAGTATCCTGCAGTTCGCCATCAACTCGGATACATTCCGAGAGTTGCGTATAAGTTAAGGTTATCGATAAATTTTTACCCGGTGGATTAAGCTTGAAACCAAACTGGTTCGGTTGTCCAGTTCCAGTTAATTGCGAATATATCGGCAGTTCATTCTCCCATTCAATCCCGCTGGTTTTCCAGATTTCAAGGTTATCGATATTGACATAATAATCTCCGCCGTTCCAGTAGCGGAGCGAAATCGTGATATATTTCACTCCTTCCGGCATAAGATATTCGTACCGAAACTGTTCCCAGGTATCCGGAAGAGTATTGCTCATCCCGCAAACGAAATGCGCTTTCGACGTTCCGCTATAACCCCAGCCGGTCGGCGGGGTCGTGGTTTGCGTTATATCAGTTGAATTCGCATCAAAAAGCCGAATGCAGAATATATATTTGCTAGTCGTATCCGCAGATTTCCCATACCAACTTATTTGATATTTCCCTGAACTGACTGGCAAAAGCTGGTTGAACGCAATCCCTGCGCCGGGAGTAGTTCCATTCCCGAGTTTGAGATATTGGGAATTGCCAAGTCCACCACTGGTTATCCAACTATAATAGAGCGTTCCGGTCGTCCAGTTATCATTCTGCGCATTCGACCATAGCGGGAGATTGGTTTCGAAACTATGCGTGAATAGGTTGGTAGTTGAGGTTACCGAGTGTCCTTCGATAATCGACAGTCCGCCGGTTGTATTGCCAAATAACGGAAGCGAACGTCCATCAATGGTAATCGCTGCAAAGCTCCCATCACTATTTGAAAACTGTAAGGTTAACCCATCTTGGGTGGTAATATCAGTCGCTAACAGGGATTGCGATAAAAGGTGACAATGCGCAATAATTAAAAAAATCAGCACTATTTTACTTGACTTCATCGTATATATATCTATTATATCTAAAATTCCTTATTATTAGCGAAACTAGGTATTATCTCTGAAGAGAACCTTGAGAGGAACCAGTGTGGGTTAAAGGCACACTGGTTCCTCTCCGTTACTACTTCTTTATCCTTATCAAGCAAATTGTCCCTATCTAGCAAAATAATTGATATAAATGATATAATTTTTCTTAAATAAACTTTAAGAAAGGAATTCGATTATGAGAAGAAGACTACCATTATTTGTTTTAGGTTCATTATGGCTAATACTTATTTTAAGCATAACAAATTTTATATGTTTCGGGGAGGGGTTAGAATTGAAATCGCAAATTGCTGCTTTAGAAGAAAAAGGCGAATTTGCTATCGCGAAACAATTAGTGCAAGATGAAATCGCAAAAGGAACTTTATCCGCAATCGAGAAAAAAGAACTTCTCTGGGAAATCGAACGACTCGACCGGATTAAAAAAGATTATTCGTTAACCCGAGAAGAGTTGTTGAGAAGATTACAATTGCGGATTGCGAATTTCTCTGAAGATGAATTAGCGAATTGGGAAGCAGAAGGGAAATTCGATGTAAAAATTATAGATGGGGAAAAATATTACCTCGGATCGAGTGTAAGCAACCTGATTTGGCGATATCCGGAAATTGCGGCGCGAGAAATAGCGCCGAAAAGTGATACCTACGATAAATCCGTCTGGAAAGAGTATTTAAAAATTCGGAAAGCGGCGGAGAAATCGCCGTATGACCGATATATCTACCCAAAAAAATATAGAGTTAAAATGACGATAACCGTTAAATCGAATGAAGTCCCAGCAGGGAAAACCGTTCGCTGCTGGATGCCGTATCCGGTAGCTCGACCGCAACAGCAAGACCTGCGGTTTATCCGGTCGAATCCGGCGCCGAAATGGATTGGTGAACCTGACCAAGATATGCGTGCAGTTTATTTCGAGCGGGTAGCGGAAAAAGATAAACCGACGGTATTCGAGCTCGAATATAGATTTAAAGTATACTCGGTTTATACCCGAATTGACCCGAATAAAGTTGTCCCATATCAGCGCGGGAATCCGGCTGTAGATAAATTTCTTGAAGAACAGCCGCCGCATGTGATGTTTATTCCCGAATTCCGGAATATTTCACAAGAGATTGTCGGAAATGAAACTAATCCTTATTGGAAAGCGAAGAAAATTTATGATTGGATTGGGACTAATATCCTATATAGTTATGCGCATGAATATTCCACGATTCGCAATATCAGCGAGACGACGTTCAAACGACGCTATGGCGATTGCGGGGAAGAAGCGCTGCTATTCATTACGCTCTGCCGAATGAACGGGATTCCTGCGCGATGGCAGACCGCTTGGACGATGTATCCTACCCGGGAAGGGTCGGGGATGCATGATTGGACAGAAATCTATCTCGACCCGTATGGCTGGGTGCCAGTTGACCCACATCGGGCGATCCATTTCACGCGGTATGCCGTCGGTTTAACTGATGACCAGAAACGGGAACTCCATGATTTCTATTTCGGGAACATGGATCCATATCGGCTGGTGGCAAACAAAGACCACGGTGTTCCGCTTTATCCGCCGAAAAACGCGGTGCGATCAGATACTGTTGATTTCCAGCGCGGTGAAGTTGAGTATGATGATGTGAATCTATACTACGGCCAGTTCTCGTATAAGATGGAAATTAAGCAAACGCTTTGGTAAAACATTTAACGAAAGAACGGAAGAACGGAAGAACAAAAAATGAATACGGTTTTTCGCTTTCGAGAATTTCCGGTATATAAAGATGCACGAGAATTTCGTAAACAATTAAAAGAGCTTAGTCGAAAAAAGTTTCCAAAACAAGAACAATATAATTTAACATCACAACTTTGGCGAGCGTTAGATTCGATTGTATTAAATATTGCTGAAGGTTCAGAACGATATTCAGATACTGATTTTAGTCGTTTTTTAAATAATGCATTAACTTCGGTAAATGAGGTTTGTGGTTGTTTAGATTGTGCTTTAGATGATAGATATATTGATATAGAAGAACATAAAGTCTATCTTTTACAAGCAGAAAATCTTATCCGACAACTAAAAGCTTTCTCCGCCAAAGTTAGAAGTAATAAAAAATCTATAGTTTACGATTTTTTACAGTAATTAGAAATTTTTCAGATTATTGCTTTTATGTTATTTGTATTTTCGTTCTTTCGTTCTTTCGTTCTTCAGTTAGTCATTCCATTAGAATAACATCATAATATTTTGCGGGTTCTTTTCCCCAGCCAATACCCGGCGCTAGTTCTAGCCATCCTTTGCGGAGTCCGGTATCATTATCATTTAGAATAAAATTGAATCCGAAAATTCTACCCGATTCGAATGTTAACGGAAGAACCACTTCTTCTGGAATCATCAGTTCGTAAATTAATCCTTTCCCATCAGCTTTTTGCTTGATGGCTACCTGAACTTTCTCCGGAACAACTGATTCGATTCGCCCCGCAGGATAATGTCCCGCAGCGAGATAATTTTTCCCGTCTTTCGTCAAAGCAATTTCAAACTCGAAATCGTTATTATCGAACCCTGTTTTCGGCTCGGCATCGTTTAAGCCGTCAATAGCGATTTGTAACGAATCCTGATCCCAAACCGTTGGCGGAGTCGCAAGGATAATTTTATCATCAGTAACATCTATTGCGAGATATAATTTACCTGGAGCCCAAGCGAGATACGCTGTTGCGGTAATATCTCCCGAACCGGTATACGCATTCTGGTTAAAGAATTCTACTTTCAAATTCTGCGGCGTGATAGTCGGTTCAGTCCAATCCGATAATTCGCCGTCGATCGTTATTGTTTTCGTTGCTTTTGGAACTAAAATGAATGTATAGGTTTTATCTGCGGTCGCAGAATACCCTGACCCGATGAATGTTACGGATAGTTGATACGGCGTAAACGATTCTATCATGTCCGGGTCGTAGCTAAAAGAATATATCGCTGTAGTTTGCGTAGCGAGTTTAACCGGTAACGACCATTGATGGTCAAACGGTTGAACGAGTGTAACCTGCAACGTTCCTTCAACTTCCTTACCGGAATAATTCTCGAGCTGAATGTCAAATTTCGGCGGAATAGAACGTTGAACAGGCAGAAATTTCAGTTTAATCGGATTAACAATTTCAACTTGCTCAAAAACCGTTATATTGCCGATATCCGGACTTGAATACTTAATTACCAACTCTGTTTCTCCTAATATCGAACAATCAGATTTGGAAAGCGCAATAGATATTTCTTTCTTTTCATTCGGTGCTAATTCGAGAGATAACGATTTGTGCGTTAAGTCTAATTTCGGTTTATTGATATAGACGAGCACTTCACCACGTAACGCTGTGCTTAATGGATTATAGAACCGCAGTTTAATCGTGTTCTCGGATAAATAAGCGAGCTGTCGGTAGGATTCATTAAGTTGAACGAATTGCGATTGCAAAAGAATTTTTTCGCCGATACCTTCGAGATAAATCGGGGCATCGGTCACTTTAATCTGAATCTGGTTGTTCTCATCAACTTTAAGCAATTTGCGGTCGCCATGCAGGTTGTGAACGAGAACCGTATTTGCGCCGGGATCAAAGGTAACCGTTTTCTCCTTGTTATCATCAGTCCAAAGAACGAGCGTAGCATGCGGGAGTTTGGTATAGGGATATCCTTTCGCAGTAAAAAGAGCTCCATAAACTTCCGGCGATAATTTTAGATTACCATAAAACTGCTTTCCGTCAAGCATTTCGGTCATCGTTCGATACGCATAAAATGCAGGTTTGGGGTCAAACGACCGATGCGCAATTCCACGGAATGACGTACCGTCAGGCGTGTTCGGGTCATCAGTCCAATCGAGCATAGTTAATTCGAAAATTTTATCTACACCAGCACTTAACCAGCATAAATGACTGCGAACAATCCATTTCGCCTGCTGTTCTTCCGAAATCCCTGCTGGACCGGTATAATATCCGGTTTCCGTCATCCAAATTGGCTTATCATCACCGAATTCTGCCATAATTTTCCGAATCAGGTTAATTTCGTTCTGGATATACCGTTCCGGTGGATTTTGGCCGTAAGTATGATACGAAAGCGCATCGAAATATCCTTTCGCTCCGTGTTGATACATCCCACGCAGAAACGATTCATCAACGCCAGCTAACGCGCCAGCGACAACGATACAGTTCGGGTCAGCGTTTTTCGCTGCAATATAACATTCTTTCAGCAACGCAGCATAATCCGCAGGGTTCGGTTTCGGGCTCCAGAACGGGAGAATGTTCGGTTCATTCCAAATTTCCCAAGCATGAACCGTATTCCGATATCGGCTGACCAGCAAATAGGTATATCGGGCAGCAAGTTTCCGTTCCGATTCAGTTATCGGCGCTTCGCTATGTTGCCAAGCAGAACCATAGCAGATTATCGGAAATAGGTTTATTCCATATTTCCGATACTGTGCAACGACTTGGTCTGGAAACTCCCAATCGAACCGACCTTGACTGGTTTCGATACTACTCCACCAGAAATCTTGCCGAGCCCATTTTGCGCCAGTTAAATTGAATAGCTGATGATGTTTGGAACCAAACTCCCATTTATCCGCAGAATGCCGCATATGGAAATAACTCGCACCACCGAGCCCGAATGGCGAATCGAATCCCGGCGGTGGATTTTTCAGCTCCGCAAGAGATAGCGAGAAACAGAACATTAACATAAAGGAACATAAAAAAACTATGGTGTTGATTCGTTTCATAATCGCTCCTTGTTAAATAATTAAATGATTAAATAAACTTTGTATACTCTAGGGTTTCAGCAGATGATTGTTTTATTTTAAATTGATATTGTACAATAGAAAGATAGGAACTGCTAGTGAAGAAATTTATAATTTGAAGTCCAACGAACACAAAATCACCAGGATAGCTAGATTCTTTATCTCGACTGACAGAGTGAAAAGGAAACCCTAATTTACATTAGTTATTCTCTCTCCATATAGACACAGCAAAATTGGTAAAGGGTAAAATTGGTTAAAATGGGTTTCTACATAAAAAAAATAAAAAAGAGCAAGTTGGCTGTTTTTCAACTTGCTCTTTTTATTTGGTTACCTAATATTTAATACTTGGTGTTTAGTTTTAGAATAAACTATGGTCCCAGTATGCTGGAAGGTCTTGGTCAATCCATGCTTCAACATCATCGAAATACATCGTTTGCGTTGGTTTCCCGCTCGGATTGATACCGACTAACTGAATTGAATTATATCCGGTTATTGGCGTATATCCGAACCGGAGTTGACGCCATTCGCCAGGAGTCCATTTTCCAGGTTGTAGGATAGCGTTTCCACTTTCGATAACTTTCGTTCTAGAACTATTCATACTATAGAAATAGAGATATACTTTCTGCGAATTCGATTGCGACCCGGCTTCGCTATATACCCAAACTGAAACCGCAGCATTTTTCTGCCCAATCCCTTGGAAATTCGATAAATCTATATTCTGGCTGATTTTCGCTTTCTGCCCGCTAGCTTGGATTCCACGCAGGAGCTGCCAATGGTTCGCTGAACCGCTATTATAAATATCCCACGAACCAGGCGCAGTCGCATCGCCATACGATTCAATCAGCCAATTATTCAATCCGTCATAGAAACTATGGTTATATATTCCGATAGTATTAACGCCACGACATTGATATACTTCCGGTGGCGCTGGATACATATAGATATCATCAATATACATACTACCGGTAACCGCACTATTCGACGGATTTATCGCAACCACCTGAACGCCAAGTATCGTTCCGGTCGCATAATACGATATTTTCATGGTTTTCCAGACATTGGCAGAACCAAACCCGCCAGCTCCAGGTGCAATCACCTGATTTGCGCAGGAAATGATTGCCGTATTCTGACTGAGTTCTTGGAGATAGAGATACGCTTTCTGCTGTTTCGCCGGATTCGAAATATCAGTTGCGACTTTCGCTTCTGCGGTATACCATCCTGGTTCGGGAACGGTAATAATTTGCGTTAATTTCGCTTTCTGTCCTGGTATCTGTTCTATCCTCAATACCCCGCTTTGACTGCCAAATGATGAAAGCCAAGATAATGTACCGGTACCAGTTCCATCACCATAAATTTCATAGAACCATTTACTGGTATCACTGGCAATAGTAAACCGACTATATGTATTAGCTATTTCATAGACATTAACCAGTTCTTTTTCCCAATCATTTGCGGTTGAAGTATACACTTTAACGACAACTTGTGCAGAACCTTTTAAAGCACTGGTAGCACTGATTTTCAAAGTATCTCCGGAAAAAGATACAGTTAATTTCCCGATATCAGCGCTATTACTATACCGAACTGTATCTACGGAATATTGCGCGGGACCAACAGGTGCACCGAGGTTCAGGAAATAGTCAGATAACTTTAAGTCACAATTAGCGATTTTCCTTCCATTATCAACCAATGCAGTCGGTAATCTTCCGTTAAACACATAGCTAGAATATTTTAAAACCGATTTATCACTGCCATAACCCGCTGCGGTAAAGGTTACTGTATCTAATCCCGGAGTCCATTGTAACGGAGTTAAATAATCGACAAATGCATTACTATCAATCGTAATATTTGCAAACGTAGTATACGATGACCACGTCCAATTGGCTAGCCCCCACGGTCCCAGAAAATATCGGTGTAATTGTATTAAGTCCAGTTCAGACCGAGCGATATTGAGTCGAATATCCGGAATATTCCCGATATGTTGTGTCGTATAACTTCCGCTCGTCATAGGAAGTATATTACCAGCTAAATCCATAAACCGCCACTCATCGTCATCGTAATTCGGATTTAATGTCCACCGGACGACATTAGATGACGGTAGCGGATATTGATATGTATAGGTTATGGTTCTTCCGTCCGAACTCCACGAATAAGTTATCCCGTCGGTATATCCCCCTTGCAAATCGATAAGAGAACTTATCCACATTGGTTCACTGAACGTGAACGATAGTGTTCGTTGTGTTGTCGAAACATTATACGCACCGTTCGCTGGATTCGATGCAACTAAATATGGTGGAGTCGAATCGCCAGTCGGCGGGTTCTGTAACGTAATATTAACATTGCTCGTGGTAGCGTTAGCCGCCACGTTTATCGGAGTCGGATAATAGATATTCCCGCCATACATACCCATCGGTTCGTGACCAACATCAGGAAACCCGTTTCCATTAATATCCATAACCGCCGCAGCATAATAGGTTCCCGGCGCGAGGTTTGATACCGTATATTGTCCCGGAGCAGTTATCATTCCGAATCCAACAACGGTGTCGAACATTTTATCTCTAGAAAGAAATATACCAATCCGACCGGTGCTACTACCGAGGTAGGTTATCGTTCCTTTAACCGCACCAACACTATAATTCGACCCCGTGGCAAACGCACCGTTAACCGGAAATAATACGTTCCCTGCTAAATCTTGAAATCCCTGCAAAATCCAGTATAGGATAGTATTAGCGGGTAAGTTACGGTCTGAAGTATACGTTATCGTTTTCCCATCTGTTGACCAAGAATACGAAAAATTCGCGGTGAAATTGGTGAACTCCATATCATGGTTAATCCACATCTTTTCACTGAAGGTAAATGAAAACGTTCGCGTGGTCGTAGCGACATTCACCGCACCAATTGCTGGATTCGTTGAAACCAATGTTGGTGGCGTTTTATCGCCGCTCGGTGGATTTTCGATAGTAACATTAATATTGGGGGTATTACCGCCACTGGTAACCGTAATTGGAGTCGGTTGATAAAATCCGCCATACGCTCCCAGCGGTTCATGACCGAAATCTAAATCATGGTTACCGTTACAATCGATAAATGCTGCGAGATAATAGGTACCTGGAATCAGATTACTAACCGTATATTTCCCTAACGTAGGTAAATAAACAAACGAAGTCGGGTCACCATAAAACGGCGTGTTGAATATCACCAGAAAAATAGCGCCGGAACTACTCCCACTATACGATACCGTTCCGGAGAAACCGCCAGGCAAGAGAAGTTCATCCGCAATAGCAAAAATACTCAAACAAAATAATGCACCTAATATAATAACTCCTAACCTTCGTTTAATCATCAGAACATCCTCCGTTGCATAAATATATTATCTAACCAACGAAAATCAAGCGAGATTCCGCTGATTATGATGAGATAAGTATATAGTTCTTTTTATCGTTCAATCAGGAAAAATATCTACCTTTGATGAAACCGGCTAGATTCAAGAGAGACTATGTAGTTATATTATAACAAGTGATTCATAATGCAGTCAAATTATCACCAATCATCAGCACGAATCATCAGATTGCAGGCAAGTCTAGTTTTTGATAAAATATCAAATAGTACAACTGCCTTTTAACAAGATTACAAAAAATGGCTCCATATTCTTCATTTTTATTTACGAATGATATAGACCCAATACATCGTCGCCATGAAAATTTAGGGTTAGAAGAATTGAATCGGTGTATTAGCGTTGGGAATATTGCGCGTATCGAATATTTGATTGATAAAGGAATTGATATAAACGCAACGGATGCGTTAGGATATACCCCGCTAATGAAAGCGGTTCGATTCGGGAATTTAGAAATTGTTAAACTTCTCTTAAAACATGGCGCGAAATATACCATTAAAAACCATGCGGGGTTAACTGCATTGCAATACGCAATACAAATGAATCGGCAGGATATTCGCAATGTATTACAAGATGCCGGTGCTATAGAATAATATTTATTGATTGGTCAATATAAAAACACAAAGTTTGCAATAGATAGGTTCATTTGATATTGAGCATCGGGAATTTGATAGTTGATAGATATATCGGTAAACCAGCAGTGTTACTTCGGTGGTAGTCGGTGCTTTTGTAGCCGTTGGAGATGCAGTTCGTTCAGTTGCTTATATATTCTTTCAACTTCTGAAATGATTTCTGTTCGATTCCCACCTTTCGCTTCTATTTGCTCGAGAACATAAGCTACTGCTTTCTCATAATCCCGCTTAAACTTGAGGTTAATCTCTTTCCACGGGATATTAGCTAATAGGCCAACGATTTTGTTGTCGTAGGTCAATTTCCCTAGTTTCAAAAGAACAGCTATAATCGGATATCCAATATATCCCTGCCAATAAGAAGCATTATCATTCGAGCTGAACGATTGCATATCCGCTGACCATTCGATATCATAAACTTTTTCCCGAGTCGAAGATAGTACTTGAGCATTAGTCGCGCCGATGATATTAACCCGCTGGTCAGCAACCGCACTTAATGCTTCATAAACTTTCGCTATCGGCGGCATCTTCCAAGAAGACATACGAAACCCTTTTTATTCAACCGGTATTTTCGGACATATAGCCATGATAGGACACCCCTCGTGGTTTGGCACCTTCGCATGGCACCAATTCTTACCGATAGTCCAAGCACCTAGATCAAGAGCAGCCGGATAATTTGGACTATGTAATCGAGCAGCAAAAACGGAACTGCCTGCGCCTGGGGATAATCCCGTCCGTTGAAAAACCCGTTCCACATGAACATCTGGTTTTACATCAATGTCTCTTAAATCATCTACGGTAAGTTCAATATTCAAATATCGATGGAGAAGGTTAATCGTCATATTAGCTATTCCTTCTCCAACTCCACGAATCCGACGTAATGTCCGATAAATTTCACGAACTGAATGGCCTATCCATAAATTTTCTGCTTTTCCACCGAATTCATTGGTGATTATAGTTGCAAGTTGGATGATTGTGTATGGAGCATCATTAGTATATCTCGGTCGCACTGGTAGATGATATATTACCTGACTCAATTCTTCTATAGACATTTTACTGAATCGTTCCGGATCTAGATGTCCGCATGCTTGTTTTAAAAAATACGGTATACGCCAGATGATTTCGGAAGGCATTCCTCTATCAAGGCAACAAGCGATGAGAAACGCAAAATTGTCACAATAAACGAGCTCATCAGCTTCAGGTAAGCCAGTGCTAAATCGTGGAAGGCTCTGACCAAATTCAATTATTCGAAGCGTAATCTGATTTATTAAATTATCTGATAAGTTAATGACGCTAATTTGTGGACTTATAACAAGTGGTTCAAATTTCCAATACCTCATACTTGGGCTGAGTTAATGGCTTGCTGAATGTTGCTAAATGGACCATACCACTCATTCTCGTCAAGTTTCTGATGTCCATGCATGCCACGACCACCTTTACAGGCTCCGCAAGTTTCTTTATGGAGTTTCGCTGCAGGAGTTACTTTATCGTGGTAAATAAAGTAATACATATAACACCTTCCTTCTTACTAAGATGAATCTTTTAGCATCTTAATAATATGTTTGGCTAGGTTATCATTGATATCTTTATGTCTAGGGATCGGTTGCGCAGCTCGTGTTCTAGGGTTTTGATACCAATCATGTTTCCCTCCATGTCGAATAAAAATGCAACCCATAGCTTCGATTTGCCGGATTAAATCGATTCGTTTCATGCCAGTTCTAGCTCCGCAACTCTACGAACACACGGAATCAACCCACTTGTTAATTCCTTATATAAATCCTTTAAATTTTCCTGAAGTTCCTCTAGTGTCTCTCCTTGAGTCATATAGTCTGGATACTCTTCTAAATATCCTAGCCACATATCCTCATCTTGCCAATAAACATATTTTTTTGTATCCATGAAAAACTCCTCTACTTCATTTAAACTCCTAAAAATTATTATATATCATACAATCTATAATGTCAATTTTTCTATAAAAATTTTATAAGAGCATTTGAATTCTGAAGATAAAATTTGCGGGTAGCTTATTTCTGTTTTTTTAGAATAGCATTAATTTCCGCAACAATGAGATTTGGGTCAAGATTATGCATCATTGCCCCGAATTCAATTGATTCCATTTTCATCCCCGGGCAGCTGAAACAAGCGGTACCAAAATATTTCGCTATCACTCGTTCCGCTTCCGGACACACTTTCAATATTTCGCCGATAACGGTATTCTTGGTTATTTTAAACGTGGTGTCTGGCATAATTCGGTCTCCTCCTTCCAATGATAAGAATACGGGGTAAACTATCAATCCCTATTTTATTCTTTCCTGATTTCACCTTTGATACTAATAGTAATCGTTTCAAACGGGATATTTCGCTGACTCTTGCGGATAGCTTCATTTGCAATTCGCACTAACCCGAAACAGCAGGGCACTTCCATATGAACAACTTTTAAGCTTTTGATATTCCCGTGGAGGATAATCTGAACGATTTTCTCTCCATACGGTTGAACATTATCCAGTTTTGGACAAGCGATAGCAATAGCGTTATGTTTCAGAAAATCCTGATGGAAATTCGCATAGGCGAACGGAACACAATCAGCAACGAGTATCAAATCCGCATGCTGGAAATATGGTGCTGAGGGAGATACTAAATGCAGCTGGATAGGCCATTGCCGTAATTCGGAATTAACTGTCACTTTTTCAAGGGATTGTTTCGGCGTAGTCTTCCATTGAATGATTTGCGCGGAAGGACATCCGCCAACCGCTGGATGAGCATGTGCTAGCGGTAATTCTGTAGCATGCGCCTGTAGATGCGCAATATGTTTCTGCAATAATTCCGGCGATTGTTCTTTTATATGAGCGATAACCCCTTCTTCATCATATTCTTCGGTAATCCGCTCTTCAATTCGGAGCGCATTCTGCGGGCATTCACCTAAACAAGCACCTAATCCATCACAGAAATTCTCTTTAACCAATTTCGCTTTTCCATTCACAATCTGCAAAGCTCCTTCCGGGCAGGACGGTATGCATAATCCGCAGCCGTCACATTTTTCTTCATCAATGGTAATAATTTTACGGTTTATTTTTGCCATGGGTAGCCCTTTCATAAGCAAAATATATTAATGTTGTTCATCAATATTAGGCTAAAGTGTGTGGTGAAAGATATGATGGATATCATATCGCAAAAAATATCTGGCAGATTTGGAAAAGCTACCTCTGCTGTACAATCTGCTGGAGAGCTGTAGGATTGAGAATAGAGATTCTCCCGTGAGTCGTTTTAATCCAACCGGATTTTGTAAATCGACTCATAACCCGTATTGCGGTTTCTACTGTGGTACCAACCATATCCGCAATATCTGCTCGAGTAAGAATAACATTTAATTTAATCCCATCTTTAAAATTCGGGATTTTTGGCCGTTCTCGAAGTTCCCGTTCCATAAGTTTTAAAAGGATAGCCGCTATTCGCGTCTGCACGCGTTCGATTGCAATAATCCGCATCAACTCATGCGCATCTTTTAACCGCTGGCCGAAGTAGGTAAGCGCCTGTTGCGCAAGTGCAGGATATCTCGCGAGCAATGTAAAAAAATCGTAGCGAGTTAGTTGTAAAACTTCTGTCGGTTCCATAGCTTGTGCAGTTGCCGGATACGTGGTTCCATCAAACACGCCAATTCCACCGAAAATTTCTCCGGGTGAAATCACTTCAAGCATTAATTCTTTCCCACGAGCAGAATTTTTGAGAATCCGAACTTTTCCATCATAAACGAGATATAGCCATTTCGCTACGTCGCCTTCGTTAAAAATAATCTGTCCACGATTAAATTTCCGGTGTTGGAATAGCTGCGATAATTGCCGCAGTTCGTTTATTGGCACTACGGAGAATATCGGATTCTTTTTTAACAATGCTATGATGGTCATGTTGAAACTAAACGAACAATAAATGAACTCGGATTTTTTCTATTTTCTGGTCTATCGTAACATACAGAAATCACGCAAGTCAAAATCATTATTGCTCAATTTAGAACATTTACGATACAATATTCTTTAGATAGTTTATGCATGATATCCATCTGCAATTACATTCTGTTTATTGATAACAATAATAAAGGAATACATCTATGCGGAAAAAAACGATTTCGATTATTATAGCAACAACAATGTTCGTTTCTTATAGTATCGCTGCACCTAAAAAGGTTAATTCAACACCACTAACGAAATCTACAACTCTATCACAACCCGCACCGGTACCAGTCGAACCGATACGACCGGTTATCCCTGGAATAATCGATGCGTTCCAGTCACCATTTCTATATGTTTACGGAACTCAGTCCGACGATATTCAGGAAACCCGGTTGTTGAAACGAACAGTAGAAGATGTGATACGGTTCTGGAAACTCGGCCGAGACCGCGACGAACAGTATAAAGCTGATACCGAAGTAACCTGGTCGGATATAACCAGTTATCATTTACTTCTTTACGGGAGCCCCTCATCAAACAGTATCATTCGACAGATTTATAAACAGTTACCGATACTGATCGACCCACCGGCAGTAGTTGCGGGTAAGAATCGGTTTACGAACGATGGGATTGGCGTGATTATGATTCATCCGAACCCGTTATATCCCAAAAAGTATGTTGTCGTTTATTGGGGTAGTAACCGAAAAGCGACTCGCTGGATTAACTCTGTTCCTTATGGGAAAACTGACTATGTTATTTTTGATGAACGGTCGTTTCTCCTTCCTAAAGTTGAACAACCAGAACCGCCAGTGGTGGAAAAAGGTATGTTCGATAAGACCGACCCAGCACATTGGAAGTATGTTCCTCCAATCCCAGAAGTTACCCAACCTAGTGCACCACATCAAACTGGAACGCAACCGCCAATTCGTACTGAAACCAGCTTCGAATAACGGTATGCAAGGGTGACGGTTTATCGATAACCTACTTCTGTAACCGATGTACGTTAAGTTGCCGGATCTGCTGATACTCGAATCCTTATTCACTAATTTTTACGGGTAGTTTTCTAATCTTACGTAACGCGAGAGCTACTACTCCAAATGATAAAGCGAGAAGTAATATATCTGCTGAGATCAAAATATAGTTTTGGGTTGGAATATATTTTTTAGTGAGCAGTATGATGAGCGAGATGGTTGTGGTTGCCATCATAAAGCATGCGGGTAGTATGGTTACCCAAATCTTTTTCCCATTCAGCAACAACCACGAAGAAACAGCAATTAGCGTTAACGCAGCTAATAGTTGATTTGCGGTACCAAAAATCGGCCAGAGCACTTTAAATTGGTTCGTATAACAAAGGAAAAACATTAAAATTACCGATAATCCTGCATTGAACCAATACGAACGAAGTAGTGGTACCGGTCGGTGAAACAGTAGTCCCCAAAGTTCTTCGAAAAGATATCGGTTCAAACGCACTGCTGTATCTAGCGTGGTGATAATGAACCCTTCTAACATCAGGATACCGAATATCGTCCCATACGCAGTATGGATTCCTAATCCATCATGGAGCAATGTTCCCATTCCAACTGCAAATGCTAGAATCGGGTTATCCTTACCAGCAACTCCTGGAAAAACAAACTGTTTGAAATCGATAAATGATAACCCTGCAGCAACTGCAGTAAACGCACATATCGCTAGAACCGATTCTAATAGCATTCCAGCAAATCCGACTCGTTTTGCGGCAGTTTCATTGCTCACCTGTTTACAGGTTGTTCCGCCAGCTACTAGAGCGTGAAACCCCGAAATCGCTCCGCAAGCGACAGTGATAAACAACATCGGCCAAATCCAACCGAGGTTCTGGATTCCTTCTGCAATATTAAACATCGGGAAATTGAATTGAAGTCCAAGCGCTGTTCCACTAACTATTGCTATGAACAAGATAACGATGCCAAGATATAGAATATGGACATTAATAAAATCGCGCGGTTGTAATAGTAACCAGACCGGTATTCCAGCGGCAAATAATACATAAACGCTAATAATCACCTGCCACCATCGAGGAGTCATGGTTACTGGAATATACATACCAATAATGATTGAAGTTACACCAACGACTATTGCAATTATGGACATTATCCATGGACGAGCCGCTTTTTTATAGAGGAAGAATCCAGCTACCGGTGCAAATATAGTCATAATGATTACTGAAGTTGATGCAATTCCGCCAATTCTCGCTTTAACCACGCCATCCTGCGTTAGGGTATAGAGCATTGTTTGCGATTCCGGCAACCGCAATAATGATATCGGTACCAATGAACCGAGTGCTTTTGCAGTCAAATCGAGAAACGCTGCGGTAACTAATAATATCATCACGATAGTAAACGAAATAAAAAGAACAAATCCAGGTTTCCCTAAAGTTTTATGTGCAACTTCTGCCATTGACTTTCCGCCTTCTCGTAAACTAACGAAAATAGCTGTGAAATCATGCACCGCACCAATAAATATCCCACCGAATACAATCCATAACCAGACCGGGATATAGCCGAAAATTAACGCTACCGTCGGACCGATAATCGGACCGGCACCGGCGATTGAAGCGAAATGATGCGCAAATACTACGCTGAGTTTACTCGGAACATAATCTCTTCCATCGTTACGTTGTTGTGCGGGAGTTATTCGATTCGGGTCAAGACCAAGTACTTTGTTGGCAAGATAATTTCCATAAAATTTGTAGGCGACCCAAAATAATGGTAATGCGATAAGGAGTGGGATGCCGATATTCATATGGATACTTAAGAACTAATAAACGGAAAAACACAGAAATTCAATTCAATATTATTCAATGCTCAGTTTATATATTACTCACTCGTTTTTCCTGCTCTTTGATATGAATTTTAGATGTTAAACCGAAGATATGTTAGCGTATAGTCGGTTTGGATTGGTTTTATAACGGCGTCTGGGTTTTATATTTCGGTTTCCGCCCGCGTTTTGATTTCGGTTTCGGTTGTTCTTTAATCACCATTTTCTGCGGGTCAAGTAAGTAGAGGATACGACCGCAATTCTCACAATAGACTAGCCGTTCTGCTTTTTGCAGCGCAACAATCAATCGCGAAGACACAATCACGCGACATCCATAACAAGCATTTTCTACCACTGGAACCACCGCAAACCCGTTATATCGTTTCTGGAGCCGTTCAATACGGGATAGTAACGATAAATCGTTAATAATATTATTCCGAATAACATTTTGTACTTGTTCTCGTTCTTTGAG
The DNA here is from genome assembly GCA_026416715.1 of bacterium. Taxonomy (NCBI): domain Bacteria; species bacterium. Next base: position 76,224 of record JAOAEQ010000004.1, on the reverse strand, counting down.
ATGAGATCGACGAACTTCATCGAGTTCTTTTCTACTCGTTTCGTCGGAAGTTAAGGCAAGTTCTTTATCAAAGATTTCAATTTCTAAATCGAGGTTTTGTAACCGAATAATTGCAGTAAGTAACGTTTTTATGGTTGAAGGTTTAGCTGGTCCTGATTTTGATGAAACGGTTTGTGTCTCCATTATTTATTCTTGTTCAGCAATATTAAATAATTCAATAATCTCTTTCGGAGTTTTCGCCGCGCGTAGCGCTCGACGAAAATCGTAGTTTTTAAGCAGACGCGATATTTTCGCTAACGTTCTTAAATAGATACCACTCGCATTCTGCGGTGACGCAATGAGGAACAACAGATACGCAGGATTGTTATCTAACGATTTAAAGTCTACCCCAGTTTCCGACCGACCGAACGCTATCACTAACTCTTTAATCGTATCCGTTCTTCCATGGGGAATCGCGATGCCATCCCCAATACCCGTCGTTTCCAATTCTTCTCGTTCAATTATGGTTTTAAGAAATTCTTCTTTATCAGTTATTTCTTTTGCGCTCGCAACCAGGTCAACTAATTCTTTTATAGCGTCTAATTTCTCTTTACTTTGGATATTAAGATTGATGAGATTCTCTTGCAGGATATTCGCGATTTTCATATACTATTTATACTCCTTCATCGAACTATATATCATACTAAAAAAACCTGCTTCTCGCAAATCCGTCTTTTTTCTTTACCCGACTCAACAACTATATTTAATGTCATAGATAACCTTCTACCCTTTAGCGTACTATTTTTATCTACGCGGGATATTCAACGTTTTTAAACCAATTTAAGTCTATTTCCGGGAATATCCGGTTCTGCTTCTGACAATCCTGCAAAAATATCCATTCTCCAGCATCAATTTCTTCACCTTCACCAATTCGAATCGCTAAATCCCGCAACCGAGCGAAATTGGTATAATGTTCACTTACCCGCATCTCCGCATAATCTCGCGCTGACCATGTCGAAATTAAAAACTGCCAGTCTGAACTTTGCAGTAATAACAATTCCCGAGCTGCTTGTTTTAATACTTCTTGTAATGCTGGACGTTGCGTTCGACTATATAGTTCTAACAAATCCTGCATTTCGATTTCAGCATCATAGATATGTTTCCAAGTCCACGTAGTCCATTCATTTAACCAGATATAATGGAATCCACCTTCTCCCCACGACCCTTCCGGAATCGAGATAACCATTTGTGGTTTCGCGATATCAAGATATTCGCTAGCCGTGGTGAGATATATCCCGGTCTGTTCCGCAGTTTCAGCGATTTTCTTGAGAACTTGTTTGACCCATTGCGGTCCTTCAAACCACCAATGCCCGAATAGCTCGGTATCAAACGGCGCACAAAGTATTCCCGGTTTACCAGCTCGGTTATATTCTTCAACCAGGAGCGTTTGAATTAATTCGACAAAATGGTTAGCATTTTCTGGTACCCGCTGCATTGCCATAACCGGGTCATATTCTTGTTTATCCGCTAAATCCGCTTTCGCAGAAGTTACTTTCCAATACCGATGTCCACCCGGAAAATGTTTTTTATGAAAATCAAGATAATTTCCATCGCCAGGATACCCCCATTCACCGGACCAAACCTGCAAGCCGGATTTCGGGTCGCGAGTTAACACCGCTACCGGCTTTTTCCCTTCCGGATACGAACTGACTAAATACGCTTGATACGGCGATTTCTCCTCATCTTCCGGTAGTATCTGATATTGACTAGCGAAAACGCCCCAGAGTTTTTTTAACGCTTCAAACCGTTGCAGATACACGCCAATCGCTTTCCCACCTTTTAATAAATGCGAATCGATAATAAAGAAATTTAATCCATTCTCGGATAGGAACTCTTCAACTCCTTTTCGCATATACGGCCGTTTTCCAGCCGCTGACGGAACTGGAGGCGTCCACATATACCGCGGGCGATATGCGCATTCGGGAAGCCAAATTCCGCGTGGCAGTTTCCCAAAATGTCGCTGATGCGCAGCGAGCGCGCACTTGACCTGCGCTTGAATGCTAGTATCCTGACTTAACAATGGGAAATATCCATGGGTAGCTGCGCAGGTGATGATTTCAATATGTCCGTCATCCTGCAGTTTGCGGAATTCAGCGACAATATCCGATTGATATTTATTCTGGAAATGATCGAGTGTTCGTTCATAGAACTTCTGCCAGAATTCAGCGAGATGCGCTAGGTTACCGCGATGATACGCACTGAATTTGCTCCGGTCGGCAATCGCCGCTGCAATTTTAGTTTTCAAATACTCGACAAATTCAGGTTTGAATTCCGGGTCGGATAATTGCTCGGCAAGAACTGGCGAGATATTAATAGTTATTTTGGGAGATATGCCATTTTCAACGAGCTCGTTTAAAACATCTAACAGCGGGATATACGTTTCAGCGGTCGCTTCATTTAACCAATCGGTTCCATGCGGCCAACGACCGTGTCCTAAAACATACGGCAGATGAGAATGAAAGACAAATGCAAAATACCCTATCGGTGTTCTCGGCATAAAACGTCTATTTTTCGGGATAATATAAATTTTAGCATAGACTTATTCTTAAAAGCAAACTATAAATCCTACCACCAAGACACTTAAGCACTAAAGATAAACACCGTTAAGGTTAAATCTAATTTACTTGGAGTCTTGATGCCTTGGTGGTTAATATTCGATAATACTGTTTTGAGTTGATAAATTCACTCGGTTAACGTTATAGTTATTGAGTGAATATGGTTGGATTATTGTGAGTTATAGAAAATTTCTACTTAAGTTGGTTATAACTCTAGATTTATCAATGTAAAAGCAAACTCACCAATGGTGAGTTTGTTTTTTAGGTAGGGCTACTACATAGTTTAATTTGACTCCGTCTCGTTGTTTATCTTAGTGGCAAAGGCTAGGGTTTCTTCTTAAGTGAGAATTTGTTTTCCGTTCCGGCAAGGAGTCGTTTGATATTACTTCGATGCCGGACGAGGATAAATAACGCTAGCAGAATTGAAAGAATGATATAGAGTATATTCTGATCAACAAGAACCACCAGAATCGGGAAGCTAACTGCAGCACCGAGTGACCCGAGTGAAACATACCTAGATATCGCTAATACTATTCCAAATATACCGAGAACTAATAAAGTCGGTTGCCAAGCCAGTCCGAGAAAAACCCCGGCACTGGTTGCTACCCCTTTCCCGCCTTTAAACTTTAAGAAAATCGTCCAGTTATGTCCGCAAACCGCAGCTAAGCCAGCAAGAACCTTCATCCATGGTTCTGAAGTATGGAATAACCATGGAAGCAGAGTTACCGCAACGGTTCCTTTCGCGACATCGACAATAAAGGTTAGCAGCGCATACGGTTTTCCGAGAACTCGGAGAACGTTAGTCATCCCGATATTTCCGCTGCCGAACTTCCGGATATCAACGCCTTTCATTCGCCCGAGCCAATATCCGGTAGGAATCGAACCGAGAAGATAAGCGATAATAATAATTAAAACAAAATTAGCAATGAACATACCGAACTTAACACTCTAACCACCAACTCACCAAGGCTAATCCGACTGAAATATCTATTCTTTGAGCCTTGGTGCCTTGGTAGGAAATAATTCTATTCTCTTTTTCGTTCTCGGAGTTTGATGGTCACGGGTGTACCAATAAACCCGAACGATTCCCGTAACGAATTTAAGATATATTTCTGATAACTGTTCGGTAGATCATCTGGATGATTTACGAACAGAACGAATACCGGCGGTGCGGTTTTAACTTGAGTGATATAAAACAATTTAATCTGTCTACCTTTCAGTTCTGGCGGTTGTTTTCGTGCGATTACCGATGCAAGAAATTTATTCAGTTCGGAAGTTGAAATCCGTTTATTCCGCTCGATATGCACCGCTTTAACTAAATCGAGGATTTTCAGAACTCGCTGTCCAGTTAATGCTGAAGTGTATATTACCGGTGCATAGTTCAGAAAAAATAAACTACTGCGAAGATGGTCTTCAAATTTCTTCATCGCAGTTGAAATCAAAAGACCACGGTTGGGTAAGGGAGATTCGCGGTTGCTTTGGTTTTCGTTTTTCGTCTTTCGTCCTTCATCTTTCTCCTTAAATACCAGTTTCCCTTCAGCGATATCTTTTTCAACCAAATCCCATTTATTGACTACGATAACGCAACTGGTTCCTTCCTGTTCGATTGTGCTCGCAATTTTCATATCCTGTTCCGTTACACCGATTTCTGCGTCCAAAACCAATGCCGCAATATCCGCTCGACGAATCGCCCGCATCGCACGAATCACCCCGAAACTTTCTACACCCCATTCGACTTTCGACCGTTTCCGAATCCCAGCGGTATCGATCAGCAGATAATTATCCTGTTTATACTGAAACGGGGTATCAATCGCATCCCGAGTCGTTCCCGGGTGCGGGCTAACGATAGTTCGTTCCTGCCCGAGAATAGCGTTGAGAATAGAAGACTTCCCGACATTCGGTCTGCCGACAATCGCTAGTTTAATGATTTTTTCCTGTTTTGGTTTCCCCTTTTTTTCGGGTGGCAAATGCGCAATAACTTGGTCAAGTAGTTCGTTTATTCTCATCCCATGCAATGCTGAAATCGCTATCGGCTCACCCAATCCGAGTTTATAAAATGGTGCAGTAAATCCAATATCATCCGGATTATCGATTTTATTCACTGCAATGATAACTTTTTTCGCTTGTTTACGGAGCAATTCTGCTGCGAGTTTATCTTCTTCATCTAGGCCAGATTTCGCATCAACGACGAAAATGATAACATCCGCTTCTACGATAGCTACTTCCGCCTGTTTCCGTACCTCAGCTTCTATACCAGTAGTTGCGCTCGGAATCAATCCCCCGGTATCGATGAGTGTAAACTCTCGACCAGCCCAATCAGTTGCAGCATAAAGCCGATCTCGCGTTACCCCCGGCATATCGTCAACAATTGCAATTGATTTCCCGACTATCCGGTTGAATAGAACCGATTTACCGACGTTTGGTCGTCCAATGATAGCAACTAATGGATGCATAAACTCCAGCGAGCAGATATTAGATATCAGAATTCAGAAATCAGACAACATCTGACTTCTGACCTCTTATTTCCGCCCTTTTACTTTCTGTTTTACGGAATATAAACAACGGTCCACCGAGCAGACTACTAACGATAACGATAAATAACCATAATAATGCAAAGGAAAACGCAACCGATTTATCGACTCCAACCAACCCGAGGAAAAAAACATAAGCGTTCTCGCGAACCCCGATCCCATTAAAACTTATCGGAATCGCAGCTAGTAATGCAATGATCGGCATTGCAACATAATAATAGGAAAAAGGTATTCGAACATCTAATGCTAATCCGATAATAACGTTAACTAAGATATTCAATAGCTGAAAAATGAATGAGAGTAAAATGACATAATAAAATAATTTACCATGATGGAGATAACTACTGACATCATTTAAGAATATTTTCAATTGCGAACCTGTTGGAATAGCCTCTGCGGTTGTAGGTTTAAACTTAACCATCACCGCTATTCCGATAAGGGTTCCGAATAGAAGACAGATGAATAGTATCGATAAATTTATTTGCATCGGTTTCGTGAGTATCGGATTATTATAAAAGAAGAAAAAATAGGTTAAACTAGCAATAATAATTAACGCTAATAATCCGGTTGCCCGCTGCATTAAAACCGTACTTAATGATTCTACTACCGTTAACTGGGCTATATCTGTATTAGTCTTTGACTTTGTTCTCGAACCGTAATCTTTATATAAATAATATCCGCGCGGGATATCCCCGCCGACAATTGATGGGAGAAATAAATTGAAAAACATTCCGATAAAATAATAACTAACAATCTTAGCAAAGGGAATCGGTACCGCTTTTGTTTTAATCAACAATGCCCATTTATAACTATTCAGAACTTGTCCGGCAATGTATACACATAATCCGAGAACGACGTAGCCCCATTGTGCATTCGCTAATGAGGTTTTCAATCCGGTTACATCAATTTTATAGAAGAGATACCCGAGCAAAACGATGCTAATCGATATTTTGATGCTGAAACTCAGCCAACGTTTCATAAATAAATAATATAAAATGGAAAAGTATCAAAGCACCATTAACAATCCTTAATTGCGCGATTTATTTCAGCATCTGGCGAATAACATAAATCGGTTTATTCTGCGACTCGTGGTAGGTGCGCGCAACCAGTTCCGCTAATAACCCAAGTGAAATAAACTGGAATCCGAGCATGATTAATAGGATACCAAGCCATAATAGCGGTCGATTCGATAAATGCTCTTGATACGCTAATTTTAAAAAGGTTAAATATCCGCTTATCCCCAACCCGAGAATACATGAGATTAACCCGATACTACCAAAAATCTGCAAAGGTCGCGTTGAAAAGGATAAGAGGAACTTAACGGTAATTAAATCTAGGAGCACGCGCCAGATCCGATTGAGCGTATATTTACTTTTTCCGAATCGACGTGGATGATGTTGAACCGGTATTTCAGCAATTTTCGCTCCGACCCAACTCGCGAGTGCGGGAATAAACCGATGCATTTCACCATAGAGTTTCAACTCTTTAATCACTTCCGCTCGATACGCTTTCAGCGAACAGCCATAATCATGGAGTTTGACGCCGGTGATACTGCCGATAAGCCAATTAGCGATTTTTGATGGAAGTATCCGTGTGACATATTTATCTTTCCGGTTGATACGCCATCCGCTAACGATATCGTATCCTTCTTCCATTTTTTCTAATAGTCGTGGAATATCTACTGGGTCATTCTGCAAATCTGCATCGAGCATAATGATAATCTTCCCTTGTGCATAAGCGATCCCTGCTGACATTGCGGCAGTTTGCCCGAACCGACGCCGGAATTGGATAACCCGTATCTGTTCCGGAGACTTCTGATAGAGTTCGGATAGTAGTTGAAAACTCGAATCGGTACTTCCATCATCAACATAGATAATCTCAAACGATTTCTCCAATGCCGTCAATGTATTTATGAGTGCTTGATGCAACTGCGGGATATTCTTCTCTTCATTCAACACAGGAATTACAACTGATAGCTCCATATAATTCTCCATTAAAATGAAGTTGGCGGTGATATCGATAACCCTTTAAAATTATAACATTTATAGATAAAAAATTCTCGGACAAGTTCTTTTTCTCGATAAATCGGAACCGTTCTCGCCAGATAGCATTGTTCAAATACATTGATAATTTTTTCATTGAACTGTTTTTGATTATCGGTTATATAGAGTGCGTTTTGTCCGAGTAATTTATTCCAGCCATTCCAGATATCATACTGATTCATTCTCCGGCCTAGATTAATACAATAGGTTTCCGGCTGACCGGGAACGTAGAACGCGAGTTCACTGGCGACTTGATAACTATCACTGAAAATGAATACCTGTTTCCCATTAGTTTCAGCTAGGATTTCAAACTGTACCTGCCCGACCTGTTCTCCTAGTTCATGCCAACCCCGGAGGCGGTTAGTCACATCATACTTCGCTTTAAGTGGTATAAGTTTTCTTACATAATCAGGTTTATGGAGTAATAAAACTAAAAGCGCTGTCAGGATAATCGAAATCCAGGTGAGAAGAGCGATGAGATTTTTCTGTTGTTTTGTTTTCGCATCCTTAAATTTCCTATCAAAGACCGCTACGGTTAACATTAAACCGGTATAATATGCGGGTGCAGCCCAATTCGCCTGAACTTTCCCTTGAACGCTCTTAACCAGAAAAGTGAGAAAAATCGGCGCTGAAGTACACCAGAGATACCAATATACAGGAACCTTATTTAGCATCGGTTGTGTTTCAAGCGATGGAGACCAATATTTCCACCACGCATAAACCATCGCACCAAAAAACCATGGTGTTAGGATGCCGATTTGTGAACCGAGGTATTCGAAGAAATAACCGAAGGTGAACTTAATCCCATGGGTTACTTTAGATAATTCAGTAATATGGCGAAAACTAATCCAGTTATGGAGATAATTCCAGTAGATAACCGGACTGAATACGATGAATCCGATCAATAAACTCAGATATGGTTCTTTCCGTTTCAGCCAATAACGCGGTTCTCTACTAAACATAAAGAAGAGAAACAATGCCGGAATTAATAATCCCATGGTATATTTACTTAATAACCCTAATCCAATACAAATACCACCAAGATACCAATATACCGATTTTTTTTGCGTGATTCCTAAATAGAGCAAATAAACGGTTAATCCCCAGAATAGTTGCAAGAGGATATCTGTTGTCATTAATACCGCTCCAGCAGAATATAACGGAATTAAATTCATAATCAGCACGGTATAGAATGCAACAAGGCTATTTCCGAACATACGCTCGGTAAACCGATAGGTTATATAGCTTAACACCACGGCGATACTCACTGCACCGAGTCGAATCGCAAACGCGGTATTTCCGCATAGTTTAGTCCATAGATAAATCCAATACGCGACCATCGGTCCTTTGCTATAATAACTGCAATCGAGATGTCGCGACCAATTCCAGTATTGCGCTTCTTCTGCAGATAAATCGAGTTTCCCTCCTTGGATGTATTGTAATCGAAATAAAGTTATCAAAATAAGAATGAAGGTTAGGAGATAACTATATTTTATTCCTAACAATGTTTTTTCATTAGACCGTGATGTCCAATCCAAACCAGCGAGGAGTTTAAGTACTATCATTGCGCTGATGAATCCGACAACCCAACCGAATAGAATATCCGATGGATAATGGACTCCAACATATATCCGAGAATAAGAAATTAAGAACGCAACGATTATCGCAGGTATAGCGACTTTTTTTTGTTTCCAATATCGAATACTGAGCATGGTTGCTGCGGTTGCCATATTCACCGCATGATTTGATGGGAATGAATAGGAAGATGACGAAGAGACCAAAATCCGGACATTATCCAGAACATGTTCCGGCCGAATCCGTTGAAATATATGTTTCAAAATATTACCGAACGTATCACTGAATACGACCCCGATGATTAATAATATAACGGTCGTTTTCTCATACCTCCGTCCAAAAACAAGAAAACCGAAGATGGCAATTAAGAGGATAGAATGGAAATGACTGAATTGGGTAATATAGACCATTACCGAGTCTAGCCAAGGATGGTTCAACTGACGATTTATCCAATAGAAGAGACTAATATCGAGCTGATGGAACATAATCTTCGCGCAATAATTCTATAAATATGCTATGCAATATAGCCAGCTTCTGTCAAATTAAGAATTAAAAAACATTTTTTTCTTGACAAAAAATATTTTCGTGCTATGATAATTTTATCATTTAAAGGAGGTGACCCGCCTTGGCAGGAAAGTGTTGTGGTGCTAAAAAAGCTCCAAAGAAAAAAAAGAAATAATTTGCAGTGAAATTACGATAAACGTGTAATAATCGAATGGGTTTTTTAGTTTACCGTTCCAAAAATTTTTGGAACGGTTTTTTATTGGGGAACAGTTTCAGTATCACCTGAGAAGACAAGGTTCCTATAGGTTATTTCAGCTTGACAGAATCAAGCAAAACTGGCTATGATGTATTGTTAAAATAATCTTAAGCGATATCATAATTTATCTGAGATAAAGGAGGAGGGCTCCCCCGGAATGAAACGGACTTATCAGCCGAGCAATTTGCGGCGGAAACGGACGCATGGGTTTCGTAAGCGGATGGCGACCGCTGGTGGCCGAGAAGTCATCAATCGCCGTCGCCGAAAAGGGCGAAAACGTGTCGCGGTAACTTAAGTTATGAAATAAGGTATATGCTTATGGAAGAATGAAACGGTTTAAATTTACCAAACAACAGCGGATTACCACTCGGGCGGAATATCAGGCGATACTGCAACAAGGGAAAAAAGTTAGCGATAACAATTTTCGAATTGCGGTTGCGTTCAATTCAGAGATTAAGAAACCGAAACTGGGAATAATCGTTAGTAAAAAAATCGGCACCGCTGTTGAACGGAATCGGATTAAACGACGAGTCCGTGAAATATTTCGACTGAATCAGCATAATTTTGTTGCAGGAACGAAACTCATCATCATTGCGAAACCGGAATGTGTAACGAAAAAATATCAGGAATTGGAACGTTCAATATTAACCTTATTAGCCAGGGTAAACGGTGTAACCAGAAAGAACGAGATGTAGGTCGAGACGATTTTCTGAATTGATAATCATATAGCGGGGTTCAACTCAATAGTAATTGATTTGAACGTTAAGGAGTAATGCGATTAATGGCGAAATTATTTATTTTTTTTATCCGATTGTATCAAATATTCATTTCTCCGATAAAATTACACTGTTGTCGGTTTTCTCCGACCTGTTCACAGTATGCCATTGATGCATTACAGAAATACGGGCTCATTTGCGGTATCTATCGGACTGTCCGCCGGTTACTTCGTTGCCATCCGTTTCATGCTGGTGGTTACGACCCTGCCTGAGAAAAGTACCTAACATCCAACAAATATATTAGATTTCATTATATTCAATCATGATATGCAAATAGTCTGAAGTCGCTTGTTCCGCAACCGGTAAATGTGTCGAGCGAAGACGGTTTGGCCTTTTGACTTCGGATCTAGAAGCGATTTATGTTATGCGAACGAACGAATTAGTAGCTATTATTCTCTGTGCATTAGTTATCATGCTCTATTTTGGAGTCATCTATCCGCGATACGCTCCGAAACCGATACCGCAACCGCAAAAACCAATTGCAGCTGATACTACTCCATCGAGCGTTTCCACGGTAACAACGGAAACAGCTGTTCAACCAGCTATGGTAACGCAACCGGTTGCCATTGATACCGTGGTATTAGCGCAAGCGAAAGATGTGCGGGTCGAAACCGATTTATATACCGCTACGTTTACTACACTCGGTGGAACACTAAAAAGCTGGCAGTTAAAAAAATATCAAACGGAATTCGAGCCGCTGGATCTGTTACAGAAAGAATTAGTCGTTGCACAACAGAAAAATAATCTCGTTCGAGTCCATCAAATCCAGCAGCGAATCGAGGAAACGAAACAATATCTGGAATTGAATCAAGCACTCCAAACCGCAGAAGTGAAAAAAGATACTACCCGAATTGCAGAATTGAAACAGAAACTAGCTGAAACCAATCAAGTTAACCTTATCGATACGTTGCAAGCGGAATTCGCCCCGTTAGAAATTCAACTTCCAGGATTCAATCAACTTGACCGAACCACTCTGTATCAGGTAACCACGACGTATGTTTCGTTAAGCACAACGCAACCGGAATCACAGTTGGTTTTCACCGCTACACTCCCGAACGGGATGACCGTTCAAAAAATCTATCAGTTTAACCATAACACCTATGGAATAACCTGCCAGTTCAAATTAACTAATCCGAGTGATAAACTGGTTAAACTTAATGAAAATGGTGACGGAATGCGAATCGGACTCGGTTCCGGATTAGGTAAAGTCCCGATTGCAAATAATAAAGCGATGACGTTTGGGTTAGCCCCGTTTGCGCAAACGAAACATGCGGTAACGAATTTGAAGTTGAATACCAAAACGGTAAAACAGTCGTTGACTGGAGAGATAGCTTGGGCTGGATTACAAACGCATTATTTTTTAAAAATCCTCGTTCCGCAAGTAAGTTTAGTTACCACGATAACCGCAGAACTGGATTCCGCCCATCTCCCAAATATTTGGGTGCATCTCCCGACGATAGATATTCCCGGAAAAAGCACATTTTCGTTTCCTTTTTTATTCTATTTGGGACCGAAAGAATTGGAATATTTAGAACGAGCGAAACTCCCGGCTGAACAGGTGTTATTCCCTGGATTTATGTTAGCCGGACTCGATATGTTGGTGCTGAAAACACTCCGATTTTTCTATAAGCTCATTCCGAATTATGGCGTCGCTATTATTCTGCTTTCAATCTTTTTCAAAATTATCACCTTGCCATTAACCCAGATGAGTTTTAAATCGATGAAAAAGATGCAGTTACTTGCGCCACAAATGAACGAAATTAAAACGAAATATAAAGATGACCCGCGCCGGATGCATCAAGAAACAATGGCGTTAATGAAAAAATATCGGGTTAGTTACGGTTCCGGCTGTTTACCACTACTTATTCAGATGCCGATTATGTTTGCGCTATACACCACGATATCCCGAGCGGTTGAACTTAACGGTGCACCGTTTATTCTCTGGATTAAGGATTTATCAAAACCGGATACGATTTTTTATATCGCCGGACTGCCTGTCAACATTCTGCCCATATTAATGGGGATAAGTATGCTGTGGCAAATGAAAATGACGCCAAATCCGGATAAACAACAGCAAAAAATGATGATGGTTATGAATATATTCTTCATATTCCTGTTCTGGGGTCTCCAATCCGGATTAGTGCTCTACTGGTTCATCACCAATATCTTATCAATTATCCATCAGTATTATATCAATAAGCAGCCGATTAAATTGGAACCAGTAGTGCAGAAATCGAAATATAGCCGATGGCAGGAAATGAAGAAAAAATATGAAAAACGTAAATGATATTTCAGGAGGGTTTTAATGCTATGCGAAGTATTGAAATAGAAGCTCGAACAGTCGATGAAGCGGTTAGTCTCGCCTGTAAAGAGTTGGGGGTAAGTATTGCTGATGTAAATTTTGAAGTGTTGCAGGAACCGACCCGTGGACTACTCGGATTTATGGGCGGTAAATCTGCCAAAGTTCGAGTTACGGTTAAAGAGACGAAATCCGCTGGTGACCAAGCGAAAAAAGCCGTTGAATTTCTCCAGGGATTACTTGACCGGATGCATATCCCAAGCCAAATCGAAGTCGAAGAAACGGATACCGCAATTATTCTATCAATTCGGAGTTCTTATACCGGCGGATTGTTGATCGGATATCGTGGTCGAACCTTGAATGCGATTCAATATCTACTCAATCAGGTTCTAGCAAAAGAAAAGTTAACCGCCAAAAATATTGAAATCGATTTTCAGGATTACCGAAAACGACGACAGCAACTGCTTACCCGATTAACCAAAGAAGCGGTCAAAAAAGCTAAAGAGAAACGAGTTCCAATTCATATGGAAGCGATGGGCGCAGTTGATCGGAAATATGTTCATCTGTTATTACGGAATGAACAAGAAGTTACTGCCGTTAGCGTCGGGGAAGGACCTGACCGCCATATTGTCATTACCCCAGCAAAATATAAAAATAATCATCGGTAGTCATTACTAACACGATTACCGTACACCATCTTCTTTGAGAATATACTAGGTAGGGGTTTGATTGATTCATTTATTCAGCTATAGTATAGGCGCACTCAATCCATCGAACCCCTATCTTAACAGGATAGATTATGCCGACGACTTTCTCTGATACCATCGCTGCGATTTCTACTCCGCTGGGAGAAAGTGGTATCGGCATAGTCCGAATAAGCGGGGTTAATGCGTTAGCAATTGTTAGCCAGCTTTTCCGCGATGCTCATCCTCAACCGCTCCACCTCCGACCGAGCCATACCGTTTACCATGGACGTATCTTCAATCCAAAAACAAATACTGAACTTGATGAAGTGGTTATCACGATATTTCGCGCTCCGCATTCGTATACCACTGAAGATATTGTCGAAATCAGTGCCCATGGTAGTCCGCTGGTTCTCCGGCAGATTTTGAATCTGGTTCTATCACTCGGTGCACGATTAGCGGAACCCGGCGAGTTTACCAAACGCGCGTTTCTCGCCGGTCGAATCGATTTAATTCAAGCGGAAGCGGTGATTGACCTTATTCAGAGCCAGACGGAACTAGCGCAACGAGCTGCACTGCAGCAGTTAGAAGGCAGATTATCGGAACAACTGCGCCAAATATCCCATGCTTTGATGGATATTCTTACTGAGATAGAAGCGCAGATTGATTTTCCGGAAGAAGATATTCCGCAAGGAACTTATCCGCAGTATCTTGCTAGGATACATACGATACAATCGCAACTGACTCCATTACTCAATTCTGCACGATTCGGTCGGAAACTACGTGAAGGGGTTAACGTTCCGCTTATTGGCAAACCGAACGTCGGTAAATCATCGCTTTTAAATGCGTTTCTGCAAGAACCACGGGCAATTGTTACCCCGCATCCAGGAACAACCCGAGATACTATCCACGAAACGATAAATCTTAACGGGATACCATTTGAGTTTATTGATACGGCTGGATGGCGTGAAACTGATGATGTTATCGAACAGGAAGGGGTTAAACGGACTCGGAACGCACTGAAACAAGCAGATATTATTCTCGTCTTGTTCGACAATAGCCAACCGTTATCAACGGAAGACCTGTATATCATCGAACAGGTTAAATTAACTGGATTACCAATGATAGCTGTAATCAACAAAATTGACCTTCCGAATAACCTTGCGCAATCAGAATTGTTTCGGTTACTTCCAGACATTCCTATAGTCAAAATTTCAGCGGTAACCGGAGAGGGAATCCCTCAACTAGAAACTATGCTGCAAACATTAATCTCCGCCGGAGAAGCGGTATCGTCAGCGGATGCGGTTTGGGTCACCAACATCCGTCATGCAGAGTTACTGCGTCAATCGCTGGATGCGCTTACCGTAGTTGAACAAGATTTAACCCAGAATCAAGCCCCGGAACTTATCGCTGCTGAACTGCGGCAAGCGATTGCTAAACTCGGTGAAATCCTTGGGACAAATATCACCGCTGACCTGCTCGACCGCATCTTTTCCCGATTCTGTATCGGAAAATGATAGATAGTTAACGAAATCAACTATAAGATTCCCCTTTTGTACCCCTGTTTCCTACCGGAGGAGAACAAGAGCGGGTTAAACCCGCTCTTGTTCTCCTCCAAGATTCCAAACGAATTTGGTTGAATTAATATCGAGGTAATCTAAATTTGTCAAGAAGATAGATCAATGACCCTTATCACAGACAGCGTCGTTCTAGTGTATAAATTGCATGTTGCGGTAAATGGTGTTGCCTACACCATACCTAGCAAAAAAGCGGTCGGAACATTGTACGGGCGCTCATTAGATAAAATCAACCGGTTAGAAAATAGCCTGTTTATTCCTAGCGAATTGAACTGCAAACTTAAGCAGAACCTTGAGAATAGATATGTTTTGTGGTTAGGTTATAATGCCAAGTAGAACAGGTGAATGAAATAGATTTGATAATTTAGGGTATTGAAGAAATCAATGGATTCCTGCTAACGCATAACTCTTCCGTTTAACCGTTTACCATCTCATAGTCGCTATCATTCTCGCGTAGTTTGCAAAATTATGTCTTAACCAAAGCATACCGCAGGATAAATATCGCTCCTAAAACATACATCAGCCAGTTGACTTCTTTCCCTTTCCCGCTAAGTAGTTTCAGAATCGGATATGAAATAAATCCGAACGCAAGTCCATGCGCAATGTTATAGGTTAACGGCATCCCAATAATGGTTAAAAACGCTGGGATCGCTTCACTCCAGTCATCCCAGTTGATTTTCAGGATACTTTTCGCCATCATACACCCAACCAGAATCAGCACCGGCGCGGTTACCGGATACAAAAATTTCCCTTCGGCAATCTGGTATCCCCCACCAACCATCTGAACTATCGGAACGAAAAAGAGCGAGAGCAGAAATAGTAATCCGGTTACCATATTTGCTAATCCAGTTCGAGCGCCAGCCGCGATTCCGGCAGTACTTTCAATATAACTGGTGACTGTAGAAGTTCCGAGCGATGCACCGACCACGGTTCCAATCGCATCTGACATGAGCACTCGTCCTGCACGGGGTAACTTCCCGTTTTTGAGATATCCAGCTTGTGCGCCGACTCCGATAACGGTTCCGACAGTATCAAATAAATCCATATATAAAAAGATGAGAATAACGGTTACCAACCCTAAATCCCATGCTCCAAATATATCCATTTTTAAGAATGTCGGCGCTAACGATGGCGGCGAACTAACAACTCCATAAAATTTAACTAACCCGAACGGTAGCCCAATAAGCGCAGTCGCTAATATTCCCCAGAGAATAGCGCCTTTAACATTTCGAATCAGCAGAATTGAGATGATAATTAACCCGACTATTGCGAGAATCACCGGCGGCGATTTGATGTTACCTAACTGAACTAAACTCCCAGGGCTCCCGACAATGATACCCGCTTGTTGCAATCCGATAAACGCAATGAAAATGCCGATTGCTGTAGCAATCGCATATTGTAACGATTGCGGAACCGATTCGATAACCATTTCCCGAATTCGAAATGCGGATAGGAGAATAAAAATCACTCCGGAAATAAACACCGCACCGAGCGCTACCTGCCATGAAACTCCCATCCCTAACACGACGGTGAATGCAAAGAAAAAATTTTCACCCATCCCCGGCGCTAATGCGATTGGATAATTCGCTACCAAGCCCATAAAAAATATCGCGATTGCGCTGGAAATACAGGTCGCAGCGAGCACCGCATTGAAATCCATCCCCGCTTGCGATAATACTGCCGGTTGCACGAAAATAATATAACTCATAGTTAAAAAGGTTACTAACCCGCCACGAAGTTCAGTTCTGATATCCGTTTGATTCTCCTGCAATTTAAAAATTCGGTCGAGGAGATGATACATAGGGTTCCCTTCCTTTTTTGAGCGAAATTTACTATCGAAATATTATACCACGAGTAGAAAAATTGCAAGTGGTCTAGCTCGTTCTAGGTAGAGGTCATGGTATAATATTGAATATGTTAACCAATATTGAAATAAAAGCGAAATGTTCTAATCACGATAAGATTAGAGAAATACTAAACAATCATCGAGCGATTCTTATAGGAATAGACCATCAAATTGATACTTATTTCAAAGTTGCTAACGGCAGATTAAAATTGCGGGAGGGAACTATCGAGAACTATCTGATTTATTATAAACGCGAGGATATCGCCGAACCGAAAAAAAGCGACGTTATTCTCTATGCAACGCAGCCGGGAACAGCGCTGAAAGAAATATTAACGAAAGTGTTGGGTATCCTCGTTGTGGTTGATAAACAGCGGGAGATATATTTCATTGATAATGTTAAATTCCATATAGATACCGTTAAAGATTTAGGAACATTTATTGAAATAGAAGCAATTGATACCGACGGGAAAATTGGGATTGATACATTAAGGAAGCAATGCGACCATTATTTAACCTTGTTTGATATCCGAAAACAGGATTTAGTGTCTACTTCATATAGTGACCTTTTATTGCAAACCATCTAAATTCCAAATTACAATAGGTTTTGAAATGAATACTTCACCATCTCCGCAGAATCAGAATGAATGGATTAACGATGTCGATGATTTACCGATTCCGCCGTTTGAACTGATTAATCTCGTCGTCGGTCCATCGAATCCGCGCGATTTCGTTAAACTCGGGAAAGAAATCGCGTTTCAAAGCATTGTCACTGCGTTGGAAAAAAATAAGTTAAGCTTAACTCAGTTCCGTGCTATCCTTGATTTCGGCTGCGGTTGCGGTCGGATAACCCGGCATTTCAAATTCTTATCAAATACCAAAATCTATGGCACTGATTATAATCCTAAACTGATTCAATGGTGTAAAGAGAACCTACCATTTGCGGAATTTCAGGTTAACCAGCTTGCCCCGCCGCTGAATTATCCGGAGGATACGTTCGACTTCATTTTCGCTGGGTCGGTGTTCACGCATTTCACGGAAGAGCTTCAATTCGCGTGGCTAGATGAATTATGGCGTGTTCTAATGCCCAACGGTTATCTGATGATAACCACACACGGTGAACCCTATGCGAAAGATTGGTTAACTCCGGAGTTATATGCGAAATTTAAATCCGGAAAGTTTATTGTTATTCAAGCGGAAGATGTCGGCGGGAATCCTTGCGTTGCCTATCATCCGGAGAAATATATCCGAACCGCATTAACCCGGAAATTCGCGTTAACCGATTATATCCCGCAAGGATGGGATAAACAGGATATTGTTCTCTTGCAGAAACGGATTTGGCGTCTGAAGTATTTAACCAACGAAATCGCTGCCGGTAGACTGGCACAGGTACTGAAATATAATTTTAAACATCGTTAACGCTGTTTCTGATACGCTAACGCTAGAAGTTGAACGGGATGGATAACCTGGACATTTAACTTTGACCGATATACTCCTAGTCCGAGCTGCATTAAACATGAGGGACAGCCGGAAGCGACTAGGTTCGCTGCAGTATTTCCAATATTTTTCATTTTCCGGTCGAGAATTTTCATCGAGATATCGTATTTAGTTAGATTATACGACCCCGCTCCTCCGCAACACCAATCGGATTCAACCAATTCAACGAATTCAACGTTTGGGATAGACTGCAAAAGAATTCGCGGCGATTTAGTTACCTTCTGCGCTCGACCGAGATGACATGGATCGTGATAGGTCACCCGAAGTTTACCGCTTGGCGTAGCGCCTGTTGTTAACCAGTGAATATTGGCTGACTGGATGACAGCCGGCGTTACTGCTGGCGGTTCTTTTATACCGATTCGACTAAGAAATTCGGAGATATCCACCAGTTTTTTATCGAGCTGTTTCGCTAATTCCGCTTCTGGCTCACCACGGAATAAGGTTTCATATTCTTTCAGCATCGATCCGCAAGTCGCACAGTCGGTGATAATCGCATCGACATCCAAATTCTTAAAAATATTCAAATTATGTCGCGCTATCTGCTTTGCAATACCTAGTTCGCCATACGCCCGATGCGGCATTCCGCAGCATTTTGCATCGAGAATATTCTCTACTTCGCAATGGTTTTCTGTTAATACCGTTAAACTTGCACGAACATTACCAGTAAAAATCAGGTTATTTGCACAGTTTAAGAAATAGCCAACCCGAAATTTGCGTTCACCAACTGCTTGCATAACTTTAGGCAGTGTTCTTCGTATCGCTCGTGATTCTAACTTCGGTAAAATATGATCTAAATCATCTAACTGTTGCGAGATTAACCGTAATATCCCGAGTTTCTGAATAACACTCCGTAACCCGATTCTGTCATAAACCCGATAGGGAACCATCGCCCATTCAAGTCGCGGAGAAGTTACCGTCAGCCAATGGAATAGAGGCGCTTTAAACCACGGCTGTTTTCGTTCCTGATTAAGGATAGCGCGAGTATCGAGAATTGTTGAATCTACTAAAACGCCGGAAGGACATGCAGCAACGCATGCCTGGCAGGATAAACAATGATACATCAGACGATCAAATTTTCTCGAAATAGGGAGTTTACTATCTGCAACCGCTCTTGATAATGCTAACCATCCCCGCGGACTTGCGGTTTCGATTCCGAGCTCGCGATATACCGGACATACCGGCAGACAGAACCCACACCGCATACAGTTGAGTAACTGCTCGTAGGTAGGAGCAGCGAATTTTGGAGAACGATTCATTGAAATAAAATTAGCCGCAGATTTACGCAGCGACTTCGTTGTCGCAGGGAAATAATGTTTATCCTTTAAATCTGCGAATATCAGCGGCCTAATGATTGATAAAGATTTTTCCGGGATTAAGGATTCCGTTCGGGTCAAGTACATCTTTAATCTTCCGCATGGTGTTTATCCCCGGAATCCCGACTTGCTGCGGTAAAAATTTCGCTTTCGCAATTCCAATCCCATGTTCACCGCTAATTGTTCCGCCGAGTTTTAATGCCGCGGTAAATATCTCTTCAACCGCTTTATGGACTCGTTCCATTTCTGCAGTATCCCGTTCATCCGTTAGAATCGTCGGATGTAGGTTACCATCGCCGGCATGCCCGAACGTCGCTATCTGGAGCTGATACTTCTGTGCGATATTGGTTATTTCTGTAACCATTGCAGCAAGATTGCTGCGTGGAACTGTTGCATCTTCAAGAATCGTTGTCGGTCGTGTCCGGGCTAATGCAGCTAACGCGCTTCGCCGTGCCATAGCAAGCTGGTCAGCTTCCTCTTTGGATTTCGCTACTTTAACTTCAACCGCATGGCATTCTCGAACAACTTGTTCGACGGATTTCGCATCCTCTTCAACTGCTGCGGGAACCCCGTCAACTTCTATCCAGAGAATTGCATCGACATCTAGCGGTAACCCGATTTTTGCGTAATCTTCAACGCATTTTATGGTTAATCGGTCTAAAATTTCGAGAGTAACCGGAATAACTTTCGCTTCAACGATTTTCGAAACCGCTTGCGCCGCGTGAACCAGTTCTTTGAAATAAACTAATAAGGTTTTCCGAGATTGCGGTAACGGAATAAGTTTCACAATGATTTTGGTTACGATCCCTAACGTTCCTTCAGAACCGATGAATAACTGGGTTAAATTATATCCGGCAACATCTTTAACCGATTTCCCTCCAGTATTCAGTATTTCTCCGTCCGGTAAGACGATCTCTAACCCTAAAACATAATCTTTCGTTACCCCATATTTGAAACAACGGGGACCGCCAGCATTTTCTGCAACATTCCCACCGAGCGTGCTTACTTTCATACTTCCTGGGTCAGGCGGGTAGAATAGCCCGAGTTTTTCGACCGCGGTATGCAAATCGGTTGTAATCACTCCCGGTTCAACCGTAGCCGTTAGGTTTTCCTTATCAATTTCAAGTATCCGATTCAACCGGTTTAGTATCATTACGATTCCACCTTGAACAGGAATCGAGCCCCCGGATAAATTCGTTCCAGAACCGCGGGGAATAATGGGGAACTTATATTGGTTAGCTAACTTAACGAGAGCAGAAATTTCTGCAGTATTCGCTGGCCGAACTATCGCTTCCGGTGGATAATGCAGTAGCGGCGTTGAATCATAACCATAAACATAGAGGTCTTCCGGCGAATCGAAATAATTCTCTTTACCAACTAGTTTCATTAATTCTTGTTTAATGTTTTCCGTAATCATATTGATAGCCAACACCTTGAATGTGATAGCGTATTGAACGAATTAGGTATATCTTATGTAATCGGTTGTTAACCTCGCGGTAATCTTTTTATGTAAATTGAGGAAGCCATTTTTTCTCAGCTTCGAACAGTTCATCTACCATCTTTCGAATCTCTTCTAACGAGCATACCGCTGCGGTTAACGGGTCATACGCTACCGCCCAGAATGCCATATCTTTATCGCCGGTCATTGCTGCTTTAACCGCCATTTCCTGGACTGCAATATTGCTCCGATTCAACGCCGCTAATTGCGGCGGTAACGCGCCAACATAACATGGATGAATCCCTTGTTTATCAACATAACACGGGACTTCAACGCAACACCCTTCCGGTAAATTGGTGATTAACCCGGTATTTTTAACATTCCCGTTAATCCGTCGGACGACTCCCGTATGTAATGAATGGATGATATATGCGCCATATTCATGCGATTGAGTTAAATCGACCGGATCGTTACTCGAAGCGATTTTCTCGAGTTCGACTTCATAATTCTCACGATCGGTTCCATACAGCTGGAGAATGAATCCGGTGCCGCCGTTCCACCCACCACCAGGCGTATATTTTTCTTTTAAATCCGGCCGTTTGCGGAACCAAGCGTTATACTCCGAGTTATGTCCGCTGGATTCGGTAACGAAATAGCCGAGATGTTTGAACATTTCAAACCGGGTTGTTTCGATATTATATATGTTCGGGTCATTAATTTTCTCCCGAAGTAACGGATATGCATCCTTCCCTTTCCATTTAAATTCTAAGAACCATGCTTGATGATTTATCCCGGCAACCCAATAGTCGATTTCATTCGTTGGGACGCCGAGATAATTCGATAATTGCCAAGCGGTTCCTTGCACGCTATGGCATAGCCCAACATTTTTAATTTTCGTATAATCATTCATCGCCCAGCAAAGCATCGCCATCGGGTTGGTATAATTCAATAGCCACGCATTCGGACAGACTTCTTCCATATCTTTACAGATATCAATTAGCACCGGAATCGTTCGTAACGCACGGAATACACCGCCGGGGCCAAGAGTATCGCCGATACACTGGTCAACTCCATACTTCAATGGAATTTCAATATCCGGGCGGATAACTTCAATATCACCAACTAAAATCATGATAATCACATAATCTGCATCTTGCAACGCTTCCCGACGGTTAGTAGTCACCTGCAGTTTCGCAGAGAAATTCCCTTGTTTAATAATTTTTTCTGCTATCCGTCGGGTATAATCCAGTCGTTTCGGATTAATATCCATTAAGGCAAAAGTTGCATCCTGGAATTCCGGGAATCCGAGGATATCAATCATCAACCTGCGCGAAAACCCTAAACTTCCTGCACCGATAAACGTTATTTTCATAAAATAAAAATAAACCACTGGGAATGCTTAACAACATTCCCGGCGGTTTATTAGAAAAACCTCCGTATAATTTTCTCTATATATTCTACTGTGATTTGAAGGTTTAGGCAAGGATAACGGTGGATTAAGCAACCAGGAAAACAAAGACCCGATATACAAAAGTGGCAGATGATTGAACATTGATGGTTTTGCATTGATTTTCAAAGTTATTTGGTGTCGTAGTATCTTGATAGTAGAAAATTAAATTTTTCGGCTAATCAAAGTATATCCAGCGCAATGGGTCGATAGTAGTTAAAGCTGATTGGTCGAAATAAAATGCACCGATATCCGCTCGGGTGCCATCAGGATCTAGCGATGTAGTCGGGTCTCCGGTATCAATACATGGTGATTTTGTAGTATCCGATGCAGGGTAATTTGTCCAGGTTAAATTGAAATTTCCGTTCGCTGGATTTTTGAATAGCGGGTTTTGCGCGATACATCCAGTCCCGAACCAAGGTTGACCAATGCCGTTCTCGATATCGCAATATCTGGCAATCGCGCTAGTTGCGCCGGACATTGCTATAGCTGGGTCGCTATCCCGCCAGAAAATGTTATTAACGATATTTGCTCTCGCTCCAGTTCGGTCGAAATATAAATAAACGCCGCTACCTTCAGTAGCAGTATTCTGATAAAACGTATTATTATTAAGTTCAAGTTTTCCGGAAGTTGCCGCATAAGAGAGCCCGCCGCCGATATTGATGGCAGTGTTCGTATTGAAAATATTCCGAATACAGGTAATCGTGCCGAAATCGGTTGCGAGAACCATTCCTCCGCCATTATTCAATGTCCGGTTCCCTTGAAAAATGTTGCTGGATAAAACGAGTTTTCCGGTTCCATTCCAAATCGAAACGCCGCCACCATCGCCGGTTGCGCAGTTATTTAAATAGGTATTGCCGGAAAACGTGAGCGAACCATCATTGAGATGGATTAAGGTTCCTGCCCCATCTCCGGTTACCGTGGAATTAGCGGAAAAATAGTTGTTGGTATATGCCACTCTAGCTTCAGTTTCATTCATTCGGGTGAAACATCCAGCACCACCGAGTTGAGATACATTGTGCGAAAAAATATTGTGATTGATATTGATGGTGACACCGGAACTATTTGCATAGGTCATACATCCACCGGCGTCATCCGCAGCAGTGTTGCAAATAAACGTGTTTCTAGTAACAATCACCTGACCGACACCATCGATATACAGCATCGCACCGCCGCCATCGTATGCCGGTTCAACAGTATGCACGCCGGGAATAATGTTGCCGGTAAAAGTATTATGCGCGAGTAAAATCGTTCCATCAGTTGAGCCTGCGTTTAATCCGCCACCGTTCAAGCCCGCAGAGTTATTCCGAAATGAACAGCTCATAACTGAAATCGTACCGAAATTCGATAAGATATGCAGACCACCCCCGAGTGTACTTGCTGAGTTATAAGTTAACTCTGCATTTTCTACCGTTGCAGAAGCGCCGGTCTCAATTCGAATTCCACCTCCTTCAGCAGTACTAGTTCCGTTAGTACAACTGATTCTACGAATAGTGATGTTACCAGAGGAACCGGTAGCAAGCAGGTTGAGAATCTGGGTCGTATTCCTACCATCAAGAATCGTTACGCCAATTCCTGCACCGGAAATAGTCAGCGAATAATTCTCAGTTGAATTATATCTTAACGGAGAAGTTAGATTATAAATTCCTGCAGAAATATTGATAGTATCCGGTTCACCGTTCACGGCAGCGGTATTTAGCGCTGATTGAAATGCAGGTAAATCACTCACGGTAAATATCGCTGGCCAACTTTTCGCCTGATAAGCAAAAAAACAACTACTAACTATTAAAATTATGCGAATATGATTCTGCATATCAATCGATTTCGTTGCGATAGAGATATCACCTGATAGATTCACAAAATCTGATCCTACATCTTTTCTAACGCTGCAATCCGTTCTTCAATCGGCGGGTGGGTGCTGAAAAGATTATTTATTTTCCCCGAGAAATCTTTCAGTGGATTAACGATATATAGATGGGCAGTCGCTTTATTTGCTACTTCTAACGGTTCAGTATCCGCGGCGATTTTTTTTAATGCACTCGCGAGTCCTGGCGGGTATCGAGTTAATAATGCGCCGGTCGCATCAGCGAGAAATTCACGACGACGCGATATCGCTAGTCGAATTAGTTGCGCGATTAACGGCGATAACAATGCGAGAATAATCCCGAGAATAACAAAAATTACCATTGCGGGATTTCCACCCGAACGCGATGTTGTACGACCTATCCGGCTTCTTCGTCCGCTGAAACTGCCGAACCGCATTATCCGCAAGAACCAATCGGATAACAATGCTACGATCCCGACCATAACTACGGTTAATGTTTGTAACAAGATATCATAATTCTTAATATGGGCTAATTCATGCGCAATAACCCCTTCTAGTTCAGTTCGGTTCAATTTCTGTAATAGACCGGTAGTCACCGCAATAACACTATGCTGTGGATTCCGACCGGTAGCAAATGCATTCGGTGCAGTATCATCGATAACGTATATTTTCGGGAGCGGTAGCCCCGCAGCGATACAGAGCCCTTCAACAATATTATGCAGTTGCAGATATTCTTCACGTGATGCTGGTCGAGCACGACTCATCGCCAGCACGATTTTATCACTATAATAATAACTACTGAAACCGGAGATACTCGCAATAATCACCGCTAACGGAAGCGAAACATACGTTCCATATCCCATCGCCTGACTGAAAATATACACTACCAGCATAACGAAAATAATGAACCCGATTACCATTAATGATGAGCGAAACTTGTTACTACTAATCTGGTCGTAGAGCATAGGTGATTAATATATAGCCGAGTCCAGTCTATGAAATAAACGCCACAGAGTCGCTACAGCTCCGCTAGTAATATTAAAGGATATCGACTCCCAGCGAGGTTGCGTCTCTGTGGCAAATAAATTCACGCTGATTATTCAAAACTAACTTTCACCGGTTCTCGGGCAGTACCTTCTTCAATTTCGAAATACTCTCGCGGTTTGAATCCGAATAAACTCGCAATCAGATTGGTAGGAAATGTTTGCTGTAAGGTATTAAACTGCATAACGTTGTCGTTATAGAACTGTCGCGCGTATGCAATTTTCCCTTCCGTTCCAGTCAATTCTTCTTGTAACGCCAAAAAATTTTGGTTCGCTTTCAATTCCGGATATGCTTCTGCGACTGCAAATAACGATTTTAACGCTTGCGTAATCATATTATTCGCGTCCGCTTGTTCTTTTACGGTTGTAGCGGAAGCCATTTTCGCTCGCGCTTCCGTAACTTTTTCAAAGGTTTCCCGTTCATGTTTCGCATATCCTTTAACCGTTTCGACCAGATTCGGAATTAAATCATACCGACGTCGAAGCTGAACATCAATTTGTGCCCAAGCGTTATCAATTCGATTTCGCAAGGTTACTAGCCGATTATAACTTAATATGATAAACCCGACTAATAGAAATAATAGGATGAGCATTAATAAAAGAAATATACCCATAAATGGTTATCCCTCCTTAAAAATCAGTTGGTTGACAACAATTCAGTAAATCAATTCTAATCTGGGAGTATGGTTTTGTCAAGAATAACCGACTAATTTTTATAAAAAATTGCAGCATGCGGCGTAAGAAAAAGAGAGATCAGAAATAATTCTATTGTTGTGGTAGAAAAAATAAGGATAAGATTATCCTCATCTTGAACCCGAAACCATACCGAAACTAATTGAGCAAGCTAGGTTCATCATTTACACTTATTGTTTCGCATGGGTCCACCGAGAAAAAATGTTCATCCCATACATTTCGAATTCATCATTAGCATATTCTTCACGAATGGTTCTCGAGATTCCTGCCATGTTCCACCCGGCAATTTCGCCTTCTTCAGTAGCGTTTATCCAACTATAATGCACCTGATGCATCCGTGTTTTTGTATAGTACACTTGCGCAATATCACCGGCTGCATAAACGTTGGGAATATTCGTGCGCATGTGCGGGTCAACCACAACACCCCGAAATATCTTCAGCCCGCTATTTTTTAAGAAACCAACGTTCGGAACTAAATCAGTAGCTATACCAACTAAATCGCAGGGTAATTCCCGCCGTTTTGTAGTGATTATTCCGATAACTTTATCTGATTGAATAAGTAATTCGCGGATATCTTCTCCAAAGATAAGTTCGATTCCATGCTGGCGAAGGAGTGCCGCAACCTGTTCTGCTTGCGTATGAAACAGAGTCCTTGGCCAGAATGTTTCTTTTCGCGTCAGATAGATTACTTGTAGACCAAGCTGATATAACGCACGAACTAATTCTACTCCCAATAGACTCCCGCCCATAACAATTGCAGACTTCGCAGTTTTACTCGCTGCAAGTAACCGATTCGCATCATCTAACGTATATACCATCTGCAGATACTGTTGAACCGGTATCAATTGCGGTGGGATAAAATAACTTGCACCAGCGGCAATAAGCAGTCGGTCATAATGCAACTGTTGTTCCGCTCTCGCATCGTGACTACTCACCACGCTGACTTCCTGTGACTCGGGATTAATTCTGGTTACACGAGTATTCAGGCGTAGGTCAATATTCCGTTCTCGATACCTTGCTATCTCTTTCACACAAAACGGATGGTCGTTAAATTCGCCAGCGAGATAATTCATTAACCCAGGTCGTAAATAGAATGGATACGGTTCCTCTGTAATAAGGGTAATCGCATCATTCGGTTGTTCTCGCCGAATAATTTCAGCTGCTTTTTCGCCAGCGGGACCATCACCAATGATAATATGATGCATATTATCCTCGTTTGGAAAAATTCCAAATTCAAAAATCAAAATCAATCAATACGTTGATTGTATGATGTAAAAACTTATTTGAGATTTGAATTAGAGATTTGCGGTATTACTCCCGTACCCAGTTATCGAGTTCCATTTCATCAGTCGGTTTCCCTTGCCTACCCTGAATCTCTTTTTCCAGCAAATCCCGATGTCGTTCTTCGTCTTTAGCGAGTTGCGAAAATACCTGTTTCGTTTTCGCATCATTTGTGATTTTTTCCGCTCCGGTATAGAATGCAACTGCGGCTGTTTCCGCTTCAATCGCAATATTGAGAATCGTGAATTCATCGAGGATTTCTTGCGCTTTTCGACGTAATACTGCCCCTTCGATGCTAGCGGAACCTGGCTCTATTGGTTTATCGCCGAATAGAACCCGATATCGTTCTTCAAGCGTTTCTTTATGCCATTGTTCATCACGTGCGAGATTTTGATATAACGTTTTCGATTCCGGTTTCTTGGTTATCTCGGCTAAATGTAAATAGGTAGCGTTTGCGTCTATTTCCGCAGCGATTGCCATGACTAATGCTTGTTCTACAGTTTTCGGTAATTCCGGCATACCGGTATCCCCCTTTATTCCTGATTCGGTCTTCATTTAGGTATCGACGTTTCGCTCATCTCAACAAACAAATTTTTCGATACCCCACATCGTGGACAGAAATCCGGCGGTTCCACTCCAATATGTATATATCCACAAGTTAAACATTTCCATTGTTTCATAAGTTATCCTCGATTTTTGATAATCGGTAAATTTTAGCTTCACGTAATTCAGGATGTTCTGTTAACCACCCAAAAAATTGATTATACACATCTTCTCCTGAGCTCAAACCCGGAATTCACCCGGCAGAACTATTCAGCACATATTCCCCATATACATTGGGATAATAATCTGCATCAGGTAGACTAAATTTAGGTGGAATATTGCCGTTTGGCTCGGTTTTTCTGTAGCAATGAATCTATTCTATTAATTCTCCTACTACTGGCAAACGGTCAAATACTTCTTCCCCATGGGGAGCTTCTTCAAACTCTGCGGTTAAATCTACTGCGGTTTGGTGTCCATAATGTGAACCATCAGAAAAATTCGGGTTGTTGGTTACATCATAGACTTTCCCTTGATACGCAATGTAACAAGGTTGACCGTTCGTTCCGTCAAACTTAGCTAATTCCGCACGGGTAAATTGTTTCATAAAATATCTCCTTTCGTAAATTAAAAAATTGTTGACAACGATAACCAAAATTGAGACAAAATGTATAACCAGAAGAATGGTTTTTTAATATCTCCGTATTGTATTTTCTTTCTGAAACCATTATAAGCTAAAAATCAGGACTATCGCAATCTAGATTCGATATTCCTGATTCTATTTCAATATTAACTTAAAAGGCTATTTGGGGAATGCATGGAGGGCAAGTAAGTCTTTGCAGGAAGAAATGTATTCCAGTTCTTCGAACGAAACCATGACAACGGTTCTCGAAACTGAATCTGAAGGCTTACAATATTTTGGTTGAAATGACCTAATATCAACAGAATTATCGCTAGGTTTACTAACTCTTTTTCTTAGTAGAGTTTAATGCGGCCAACGCTGCTTCCATCGCGCGAATCCCATCTTCGCCATAAGCAAGGTCAGGGTCTTTTATGCCGGTTCGGATTATTTTCGCTAATCGATGATACATCTCAGCAAACGGTTTCCCAAAATCGTGTACCGTTTCGGTAAAACCTTCTGCATTAAACAATTGGACTTTTTCGCCGAAACATTTCTGCTGTTTCGGGTCCCAATCCCAGAATGCAGAAATTAATCCCTCGGTACCAAGCAATTCAACCCGATGAACGACATTTTTACTCGCTGCAGTATTAGTATACAACCAACTCTGCTCGTTGATATACATTACGCCATTTTCGAAAATACAGGAAGCGATAACATGTCCAGGATTGCTATATTTCTTTTCTACCCATTGTCCGATAGCAGAAATCTGTTTATAATCACTTTGGGCAAACAATCGGGCAAGATCAAAAAAATGAACTCCGCAATCGACAATCGGTCCGCCACCTTCTTCACTCAACAAATCCCGACGTGACCGACCATCAGCACGCGGGGTATTATCAGCACCAGACCATAGGTGAATCGTTCTGATCGTATGTAATTTCCCGATTTGATTTTTTCTCAGATAATCAAGGATCAGCTTGACAGAACTTTTCACCCGATTATGGAGGTTGATAAGAAGTAATACATCTGATTGTTTCGCTGCCTGAACCATTTCCCATCCTTCTTCGATAGTTGGCGCAATCGGTTTCTCGCAGAAAATGTTCTTTTTCGCTTTTACTGCATCGAGCACCACCGGCTTATGCTGTTCAACCCGGGTTGAAACAGTTACCACTTCAACTTCCGGTAGGGCTAATAATCGCTGATACTCTGAGAACCGTCGTTCTTGTGGAATTGCATATAAATCGCCTACTTCTTGCAACCGTTTCTTATCTATTTCTGCGATAGCATATAGCTCGCAATCCGGATGGTTTGCGGTGGTCGGTAAATGTCCATATCCAGCAACCGTACCGCATCCGATAATCCCAATTTTAACTTTCGTCATATCCCTGTTCATAAAAAATGAAATTCCAAACTCCAAATTCCAAGTAAATGCTCAATTTCAAAACTAAACCGCCCAGCGATGATAAGTCTTGTTTGAAATTCGGAATGTCGGAGTTTGGAATTGACCAATCATCCTTTATTGTTTCTTTTCCGGTTTGATACCATGTTCAGCGGTTACCGTGGTATAGATTCCACCACGGACATTGAATGTTCCGATGATCCGCATCCAACGCGGGTGCGCTGCTCTAACCAAATCATCGAGTATCTTATTGGTTACCCCTTCATGGAAATGCCCTTCATTCCGATATGACCAGAGATACAACTTCAATCCTTTCAACTCAATGATTTTCTTATCCGGAATATACTCGATTTTAAACGTTGCGAAATCCGGCTGGCCTGTTATCGGACATAAACAAGTGAATTCTGGACTGGTAATTTCAATTACATAATTCCGTTGCGGGTATGGGTTGGGAATAACCTTGATTCTTTTAGTCGGTTTCGTTGACATAGCTTTATTCAGAACTTATGCCAATAGGTTCTATAAGTTAATGCATTAAGTAAACCAAAGTATGTATCGTGTAAAGATACTGGAGAAACATCGTGTGGAAGATACCTCAATTTATTCCAATACCATTTTCCGATTTTCAGTATTGTACCATCTGGTTACGGGCGAATGAGTATGCTAGGTCGGGGCTGAACCGGAGCAGTGATTGGTTTTGCTAAAAGTTGTTTAGTTAGTTCAAGGAGCTGTTCCGGTTTAAACGGTTTAGCAATATAAGCATCTGCGCCATATTTAAACCCCATCTCAATATGATCCGGCTGACGATATACAGCGGTCATGAGAATTATGGGAATATGGCCATACTGTGGATTATTTTTCAATTCATCGCAGAGTTTAAATCCGTTCATTAACGGCATCAAAATATCGGAAATAATCAGGTCTGGTTTCAATTCAATCGCTTTCTGATACGCTTCTTTTCCATTCGTTGCGGTGATAACTTCAAATCCTTCAGCTTCCAACATTTTCTGCAGTACTACCAAAATATCCGGAGCATCATCAGCAACTAAAATTGTCTTTTTAGTTTTCGGTGTAGTTTCCATATTAAACTCCATATTGTTTTATAGCAGATATCAAAGTTTCTGGGTTTTTTTGAACCAATCGAGTTTGCTTGGTTCTCCGTTCAGTAACTTCAATTAAACCCTGCTTAATATTCTTATCTCCTATTATAACACGAATCGGGAATCCGAGCAAATCAGCATCTTTAAATTTAACTCCTGGCCGCTCATTTCGGTCGTCGTAGATGACTTCAAATCCGGCATCGCGCAAGACGATATAAAATTTTTCTGCAAGCTGAACTAACTCTGAATTGCTAGGATTAACTGCCATCAGATATATCTGATATGGCGCAACTGACCACGGAAAAATAATTCCATCTTTATCGTTATTACATTCGATAATTGCTGCTGCGGTACGGGTTACCCCAATTCCATAACAGCCCATAATTAGTAGGTTTTCTTTTCCTTCAGCATCTAGATATGTTGCATGAAACGCTTCGCTATATTTCGTACCTAGTTTGAAACAATGACCAACTTCTATACCATAAGACACGGTTAGGGTTCCTTGGCAGTTCACGCATCGATCGCCCTGGGTTACAACTCGGATATCCGCAATTTTCGCCGGTTTAAAATCTCGGTTCGGAATAACATTAAGCAAATGGGTATCGATTTTATTTCCGCCAGTAATCATAGACGGCATTGCCATAACTGCCGGGTCGGCAATAATGGGAACCGCTGTTAGTCCGACCGGTCCAGCGAACCCGACCGGCGCTTGCGTAACTGATTCGATTGTTTCTGGTGTAGCTAAGGTCAGGGTCTCGCAACCGACCGCTTTTTTCAGTTTCGATTCATTAATTTGGTGGTCGCCACGAATTAATGCAGCGATAACCTGCGTATCCGCTAAATAAATGAGCGTTTTAACCAGTTGTTTCGGCTGCACATTCAAGAATCTCGATACGTCTTCTATCGACCGCATATTCGGCGTATCAACTTCCTGATACGTTGTTTTTTTCGCTATATCAAACAGATGTGTATCCCATTCATTTTCCATAAGTGCGGATTCGGCTTTTTCGAGATTCGCTGCATATCCGCATTGA
The DNA here is from genome assembly GCA_026416715.1 of bacterium. Taxonomy (NCBI): domain Bacteria; species bacterium. The sequence continues at coordinate 44,312 of JAOAEQ010000004.1, read as the reverse complement.
GAACATACTGCCATTCGATCTTCGCCGATTTCTGCAGGAACCATAAATTCATGGGAAAAACTGCCGCCCATCGCGCCAGTATCAGCTTCAACGGCAACGGTAGTTAGTCCACATCGGTTAAAAATCCGCTTATAAGCGTCAAACATCATCTGGTAACTTTTATTAGCGCCGGTATCATCGGCATCGAAACTATATGCATCTTTCATAATAAACTCACGCGCGCGCATCACTCCGAACCGAGGGCGAATTTCATCTCGGAATTTATTTGCTATCTGATAGAAGTTAATTGGTAATTGTTTATACGACCGAATTTCACCAGCAGCTAATGCGGTAATAATCTCTTCATGGGTCGGACCGAGAACAAACCCGCGTGCGTTCCGGTCATGCAGCCGCATCATTTCGGGACCCATCACTTTGGCACGACCACTATGTTCCCATAACTCCAAAGGATGCAGCATTGGCATCATTACTTCGATTGCACCCGCGCGATCCATCTCTTCTCGGATAATTTGTTCAACTTTTCGGATAAACCGCCAACCGAGCGGAAGATAGGTATAGAGACCAGACGCAAGTTTCCGCATTAGTCCTGCGCGCAGCATCAACTGATGCGAAACGGTTTCTGCTTCTGCCGGATTTTCTCGTAATGTTGGAATAAAAGTTTTACTCCAGCGCATATTATACTAGTTTGATAAGGTAGATACGTTAACTAGGTTACATTAAACCAAACTTTGGTTTAAAAGAATTTAGTTAGGGTTCCTGACATAATCAGGTCATTAATGATAAAATACAACATTAGCGAAACTAACACCGCCACCCCAAATCTAGAGATATTTTCCAGCGTTTTAACTGAAAACGGTTTTTTCCGAATTTTTTCGATCGTATATAAAAGCAGATGTCCCCCGTCAAGTACTGGAAAAGGAAATAGATTAATGATACCAAGCTGGAAACTGAGTAGTGCTACCAGAAACAGATACTGAGTTATCCCGAGGTTCGCCTGCTGTTGCGCAACAATAGCAATAGATTGCGGTCCACCGAATGCTTTTCGTAACGGCATTTTCCCAGTGAAAACATCGGCAACGGTTGATGCAGTTAAAGAAACGATGCGCAGGGCTGAAATAAAAGTTAATTGTATTGATTCAACCGGTGAATGTTTAATTTTATAGGTTACTGGCGGTTTTATGATAAATCCGATCGTAGCATATTTTGCATCCGGAGTTGCTAATTCCGGTCGCACCGGGATTGGAAAAATATTATTATTCCGCTGGACAGTTAAGATTAATAATGTATCTGGTGAATGATGTATGCCGTCAATAATACTGTGAAAGGTAGTCGCACCAGCGAGATTACTTATCGCCAGAATTTTATCTCCTTGACGCAGTCCAGCACGGTATGCAATCGAGTTCGGGGCAACAAGTTCTACTTCAACATACGGTTCAGGCACATACGGTCGTAATCCATAGTCGGTTTCAAGATCAAGCTGGGCTGTCTTTATGCTCAATCTCGGTAAGATGAATTCGAGTTTATCCCCTGCTCGATCAACAGTTAATCGAACTTCTGACTTCGTTCCTGTTTCTGCTGGAACGACCTCAGATGTTTTGCCATAAAGTGTATATATATCGTCCCAATATTTGACTTTTTGCCCATCAATAGCAATGATTTTATCTCCCGGCTTTAATCCTGCGCGGTCAGCAAGTGAATTCGGGGTAACGATTCCGATAGTATTCGAGAACGTATTCACTTCTGTCCCGATTATGAATAGCATATACATCAGAATAAGCGCAACTAAAATGTTGAATACCGGTCCTGCGACAACCACCAGCGCTCGATGCCAGAGTGGATGTGAGACAAACTCATCCGGTGCCCCCGTAATCTCTTGGGTTGGATCTTGTCCAGCGATTTTAACATATCCGCCGAGTGGAATTAAGGAAATCGCATATTCCGTATTGCCGATTTTTTTACTGACCAGTTTCGGAGGGAACCCAATCGAAAATACTTCTACCCGAATCCCAAACAGTTTGCACGCTAGGAAATGACCTAGCTCGTGGAAAATAATTGCGATTGCGAAAAAAATTAGTATTGGTAATATCATAACATAAAGGCGAGTTCATCTCGCCTAACCATTAAATCTCCGATGATTGCTATCGCCACTTAATTTTTCATATATCTATGGCGTATATTGTTTTTAATATTTTACCATAAACCCAGTATGCGATACAGGATTATCCGATTGTAGGTATAGGCAATTGCTGTATCAACGTTCACCAAGTGATGTATCGAACGCATGGGTATCATGGAAAATCGATCGAATAAGCTGTTACTTTTACTAGCATAGCATGTATAGATCAATTCAAGTATTTTTTGATTTCTTCAAATGTTCTTTCGGTTGCACCTTGGTTTGCAATTACTGCCGAACGCGCTTTTTCTCCTAATTGACGTCGTAGTTCCGGTTGTTCGAGTAATGCTGACAGTTGTGATTCTAAGTCTTGAATATTGTTAACTTGAATTCCACCACCGGCAGATAATAATAATTCTGCACAAAACTCAAAATTATGCATATACGGTCCAAATAAAATCGGTTTTCCAAGGGTCGCCGGTTCCAGAACATTATGTCCGCCAATAGGTACCAAACTTCCGCCAATAAAAACGACATCGGCTAACGCATATAACTTCGTTAATTCACCGACGGTATCAACTAAAATAATCGAATGTGAGTTCTTAACCCGAACCGGAGAATCAGGGTTTGATAGTATAGGTGATAGAGCTTTTGTGAATGCTTTGTTTACTCGGTCGGTAGCGCATTCAGGAGGTAATTGACTTCTGCGAACATAGGGTAGTCCTAGCAATTCGATTTCTTTACCTACCTCCTCAGCCCGATGCGGATGGCGCGGAACCAGAATCAATCTTAATTCAGGTTGTGTTGCACGGATAGCTTTATATACCTGAAGAATAAGTTTTTCTTCGCCTGGATGGGTACTCCCGACTAACCAGACAGGTTGGCTTGGTTCAAATCCGAACATAGCACGATATCGCTGTTTTTCCAAATCGGTTAATTCTGGGATGGAAATATCGAACTTGATATTGCCGGTAATTTTGATTTTATGGTGCGGTGCGCCGATGGTTCGGATTCGGTCTACTTCCGTTTCCGATTGCATCAAGAATAAAGTCATTTTATTCAGCAATGGCTGGAAAAACCAGCGCACTTTTTTATATCGCATAAATGAACGGGGCGAAATCCGGCCATTAATAAGCATAATCGGAATCGAACGACTTGCACATAATGAAATCAGATTAGGCCAGAGTTCTGTTTCAACTAAAATCAGCAACTGCGGGTTAATATACTTAAATAACCGACGGAGATTCCAGATTAAATCGGATGGGAAAAAGATAAACTGGTCTACTTCCGGAACTGACTGCCGAGCGACTGTTTGCCCGGTTCCGGTAACCGTGGAAAGGATAATCCGTAGACTAGGATTTGATTCTCGAATTTTTTTTATGAGCGGTTTTACCGCGTTTACTTCCCCTACTGAAACTGCGTGGATCCAAATGGTTTTTCTTACATTAGAACCAGTATGTAATTCTGGCGGGATAAATCCAAACCAATATCGAATATCTACCCCAGTTCGTTTCGCTTTAACCAGATAAAACGGAAGCAACATTATTAACGATAAATGAAGCAAAATATTGTAGATTAATAGCATAATGATACCGCAAATTAACCCTACAGTAAGTTAATATTCCACTCAATTTGTGGATTTCGTGGTTAACTCTTGAATAGCCAAAACTACTTCGTTAACCGTTATGCGCTGCATACAGTTGTGACCGTAATCACATTCGGTGGTAAACGAACACGGGCTACACTTCGGCTTTTTCCAAATAACTATTTTTTGAGTAGTATACGGACCGGTTTTATTCGGATCACTTGGACCGAATAATGCTACTACGGGGATACCGACCGCAGCGGCAATATGTAAGGGACCGGTATCGGCGGAAACAAATACTATACATCGTTTAATCAGTGCGGTTAGTTGCCGTAAGGTAGTTTTTCCTACGGCATTAATCGGTGGCGATTGGGTTAACCTGATAACGTCATGTGCGATTCCAGTATCCGCTTCTCCACCGAAAAGGATAACCTGATACTGCAACTCTGTCGATAATCGGTCAATCAATTCAGCAAATTTTTCTTTTTGCCACCGTTTTAACGGATTGGATGCACCGAGATTGATTCCAATAATCGGAATAGCGAGGTTAACCTTATGGTGATTCAGAAACTCATCCGCAAAATTGAATTCTGCTTCCGTCAACGCTATCGGAAATTCGATGACCGGAACAATCTGACTATCAATTGATTTCATCACTTCGAGCAATCGGTCAACTGCATGCAGCGTTTCGGGATTAGATATCGTAGAACGTGCATTTATCTTCGGTGTCATATCGTATGAATGGTTCGGGCTCACATCGGTTTGGACCCTAGCCTTGGGCGGTCTGGAAACTAAATAGCTTAACTCCCGCATCCCATAACATCCGAGTTTCCGTTTTGCTTTGGCAAGAATAACAATAAATGCTGAACGAGCAAGACCCTGTAAATCTATCGATAGCGTATAATTGCGTTCCTGCAACTTTTGCTTTAACGTTTGAATTTCACGCCATCCTTGTATCCAATGACCGGACTTAAAATAACGAACTATTTTCTCTCGGTCGAATAAAATGAGGTTGGTAATTAACGGGTTCCCTACTAAAATATCGGCTGCTTTCGCTTCAACAACCCAATCGAGTTCCGCATCTGGAAAATGATTCCGTAACGTTTTTACTGCTGGTAACGCATGGATAACGTCACCGATAGAACTCATCTTTACAATTAAAATCCTCGGGTGGGAAAACACGCAGTTATCTCTTTGTATTTCTCTTTAATAGAATTTCCGCTGCGGATAATACTTCATCAACCGTGATTTTATCCATACATTCTAAGGTTTGACAATTCTTTTTCCGGCAGAAACTACAGGATATCTTTTTATGAATGATAATCGCATTATTGCCATACGGCCCATCAACTGCCGGATCAGTTGGCCCGACTATTGCCACGACGGGAACACCAACCGCAGTAGCGATATGCAGCGGACCCGCAATGTTGCCAATAAATAAATCAGTATAATGCAGGAGTGCTACCAGTTGTTTGATAGAAATTTTATCAGCGAGATTCAATACCGGATGATGCATCATATTCGCGATTTCTTCGGATAACCCATTTTCTTCTTTTCCACCAACTCGCCCCCCCACCAACACAACTTGAACATTAAACTTCTCAATTAGTTTATCTGCAAGTTGCGCGAACCGTTCTTTAAACCATCGCCGGGTTAACCAGCCGGCTCCAGGATGAATCACGACCAGAGTATCGTGTTCCGTGATTCCATTAGTTGTGAAAATCTCTTGAATCACCTGTTTATCCGTTTCCGAAAAAACAATAGGAAAATAAACACCATTACGTTGTCCGCCAAGATAGCGAACAGTCGCAAGATGCCGGTCAACGACATGAACTTCAGCCGGTTGTATCGGAACCTCTTTTGAAAATAGATAACTCAATTCCCGCATTCCAACTGTGTTATACGAGCCAATCCGATATTTAGCACCGCTTAATAATGCTAAGAGACCGGATTTAAATAATCCATTTAAATCGATAGCTAAATCGAACTGTTTTTCGTGCAAGGTTCGTTTTAGCTGCATAGTGAACCGCCAGAGTTCTCGGAAATTTCTCCGTTCCCATAGATCTAGGAAACGGCTCCGCTCGAAAATAATCACTTCATTCAAATCCGGATTCCCGATAACAATATCTTTACATCGGTCATCAACCAGCCAGGCAATATATGCGTGCGGGAACTCTTTCCGTAACGAGGAAACGGTAGGTAAACAAAAAACACAATCGCCTAATCGGCTTGGTTGAATGATGAGAATTCGGTGTATCTCCGTTTTATTAATTTGCATACATGAATTGTGAACTATATCATAACCGAGTATAGATTATACGTTATGTCTTATGGATACTGCGTTTTTGCTTATTCACCCGCAGTTTCGACCGAGTGATACGTTTCCGTTTCACACAGAGTTGACATCCCGGATTATCACATAATAGAAAGAACGGGTCGCTCTGTAGTCGTTCTGATAGAACCTCAATTACATTTTCCGCTTTCATCAATTCGGTTTTTGCTTTACCAACCATACCTTCTTCCACAATCCCTCGTTCTCGAAGGAGTGACTCAGCTTTAACAAACCCAGCATTACATCCCGGTACCTCAGATATTGGCACTTCAATAATTTCATCTCCGGATTTCACGCGCGCAATTTCGGTCCCATTTTTATCATCAGAATAAGAAATATGCAGATACGGTACTCCAGCGAGTTTTTCTGCTGTATATAACAAAAAATTCTGGTCTGGTCCAACTCCGAGTAACATCACTAGCCCGCCAATTTGACTTAATTTATGATATGGACTCCCGATTCCTAACGGGGTAGTTTTATCATGTCCTTTAACCATCTCGCGTGCAAAAAAACCGATTGCCGCTACAGAATGGGTCGGATGTAAACTCCGATGTGCATCCGGTCTGCGCCACAGAGTATCAGAAATCAACCCACATAACGATGCGGATTCGGTCGGACAGAACGGCGGGGGTTTCTCACCGAACCGTTTAAATGAAAAGGTAAATGTCGGAACAACCAACGTCCCATTCGGGTCAATAACATTCATTAACGCATCGATAACGCTATTTGCCCCGCCAATAACCTGGCCGATACTCGATAACGAGCTATGCAAAACTACTACATCTCCGGGCGATAACCCAAACTGACGCAGTTGTTTAATAATCGTTTCTTTATCAATAATCATTGAAAATAAGATAACGGTGATTACATTCCCGAAACGAGCGATACGGGGTATATCGCCGTAATCGATATGTTATCGTTGTATTCTTTTTTGTATTGCATTAACAAACCGTGCGGTAATCACATGCGGTCGCGTTATCGCTCCGCCAATTACCGCCGCATACGCCCCATATTCAAATGCCGTAACTAATTCTTCTGGAGTATGAATTCTTCCTTCCGCAATAACCGGAATTTTTACGTGCGCTACCAATTGTTTAACCAGCGCTAAATCCGGTTCATCTTGTTGTGGACTATATGAAGTATATCCAGAAAGCGTAGTACTTACCATATCTGCACCAGATTGTTCCGCAGCAACTCCTTCTTCGAGAGTCGAAATATCTGCCATAACGAGTTTGTTCAGCGTTCGATGGATATACTCAATAATTTCTTTAACCGATTCACCACTTGCACGGGAGCGTAACGTCGCATCGATCGCAATAATATCTGCACCGGCGGCAGCGACCTGTTCCGCTGCTTGTTTCGAAGGAGTGATATAGACGTCAAACCCGGGAGTTTGGATTTTATAGAGACCGATTATCGGTAGCGAAACTGTTTGCCGGATTGCCTGGATATCTGCTGGTGTATTTGCTCTGATTCCGACTGCACCACCGAGTTCAGCGGATTTCGCAAATAACGCCATATATTGCGAACCATAGAACGGTTCATCCGGTCGCGCCTGGCAGGAAACAATCAGTCCTCCCTTCAACTTCTCTAACACATACATAGTGCCAAAATTATATGCTAATTTCCGATTTTTTTCAAAGAGAAAAATCTATCAGAACGGTTGATTCTAAAAGAAAAAGCAAAGTCCGAACTTCGGACTTTGCTTTCTAATTCTAATAATTCAGAACCAAATTATTTACCTATTTCGCAAACTGTTCGTATGTTCAATTTATTATATATTATAATTTCCAATAGAGTCCTTTCTTATTGCACCATAACACCACGCACCAGAGTAACATTGTCCATTCTAGTCCAGCTACTACACCAGTCCACCCAATATGTCCTTTTAATCCGTCATAGAATCCCATTGCAGAAATGAATATCCGAACGACCGGTTGCATGAAATACGCAAGTAGCGCATTCGCTCCGAAGACACCGAAAAACCATGCCCAGCCCCATTTGAGTTTCCAGACATCAATCAGCCAATAGAAGATAAGGAAGGTTATTGCGCCGATACCAGCGGTAAATAACGCATAGGATGAAGAAACATACTCTTTATGCATCGGCAGATGATATTGATGCAACAGATATCCGACCACCGTAAACACGATACCGACCAAAACTGATTGTTTTAAAATTTTCAGTTTATCCCGAGTCGCTACCGCTTCACCGAGCAAAGTTCCGATAATAGTGATGATACCGTATGAAATTGAACCCCAAGGCGTGCAATGGACGGTTAACGGACGAAGCATATCTCCATCCGGAGTAACTATCGTCCAGAACGGTCTGGATTTATCGCCTAATTCAACCCACCATGGAATATGCCAGGTTAACCAGCTATGCACTCCAGCAAGAACGAACACCGCAATCCATCTCGCTGAAGCTGGTAGCAGCATAAACGTTGCACCCATAAAATAGGCGACTCCTATCGCTTGCAAAATCCCCCACCAGTAGGAAAACTTTAGAATTAACGAAATATAAATCACGCCAGCGATAATCAATCCGATGGTTCGAAATCCTACATGTTTCCACCATTGTGCGCCGCGTTTCTGCCGACTTAACGGAATACATAGCCCGACGATGAATACAAAAAACGGGGCAACTAAATCGGTGAACGTACATCCGATACCGCGTTGCTGAAACCGCGGTTGTGTTCCTGAATCGGAATATACCGCAACTACTTCTTCTCCCGGATGTAACGGTTTTGAAGTCCATACCGGAACCTCTTTAAACGAAGCTATCGTCTCTTCATTTTCACCGATAACCGAAACATCATATCGCCGAGTTGCGGTTTCCGCATCAACTTTGGCTAAGCGATAGGTATATTTTGAATTCGGATTCTGTTGTTTCCATAACATCCAATCGGTTGGTCCATCATCTTCTCCGGCATGTTTAAATGTTGATACCGGAACACTCCCGAAATGCGGAAACGTTAATGGGAGCTGCCGATATCCGGCGACCATGATAACGAATATCATTGCAAAAATGGTAAACCCGCGAAACGCATCTATGGATTCAACGCGTTGTTTCGGTTTAGCAACCGGTTTTTGCTCTTGTTCAGGTTGATTCATAGGTTTCTCCTTGTTGAATAGTTTATTGGTTGAAACGTTAAATGGTTCCATAAGTTATCTAGGATTCCTAGCGTTCTTTGCGAGTTATCCTAGTGAACGTTACGGGAGCGTTTAATCTTCTTGAATCCATTTCGTATACGCGACTGGACCCCAAAATACTCCCGCTTTATTTTCAAATTTTGTTCCAACGGTTATTGCATGAATAAATCCATTCTTCTCAACCAGAACCGTATGCAATATCTTATTTTCCGGGTTCGGATGAATGATGATATCAACCTGCCCGTTTAGTCCTCGCCAGCGAAGATAATCTCCAGTTGAGCTAACGGTTAATGGAATCTCCTGCTGGAACCGTTCAATGAGTTTATACGTTTTCCGATAGGTTCCACCAGTCGAACCAACGACCAGTTTGCCATCAAGCATAATATTCCGATCGTCGTAAGAAATAATACTCAAATAATGGTTCGGCTTTCGAGTCAACCATTCAATCAGTTTCTCCCCGTGTTTGTTCTCTTCATCATTATAGTTATATACACTATCAAGGAATGCGATTCGAGTTATCCAATCAGGGATACACTCAACACTATTTAGATAATTGAAAATGAAACTACCACCGCCACTATGGCTCGAAAGAATCACTTCATCCGGCGGACGTGGAAGCTGGCTTGTAACCGAATCGAGTATCTGCAGGACTAATTGATTTCGGTTCTCTTTATGGGTCGCACTCCAGCTCGGCCAGCTTCGAAACGTTGGCGTTAGATAGGCGACAATAATATTCTCTTTTGTAATCACTTCCCGCAATCGTCGGGTTTGAGCGCCGATATGCTGGATATTATAATGCCAGTCATCGCCAGGTTTCAGCTTTTTTCCGATAGTATGTTCGATGGTATTCCCGTTCGGCAGAAAATAGAGAATCAGTTTAATCGGTCGTTTCGGGTTAAACCGATTCTCGGCAGGAGCGTTAATAACGATGTTTACATCAGTATCAAAAGTATAACTTTTAACCTGCTCCTGAAAATATGGGCTGAATTCGAATCCCGGGATTTGTCCTGTTCGGGCAACCGCTACCATATGCAATGGGGAAACGATAGCTCCTATTAAAATGAGCGGATATAATTTTAGGAGACCTGCATTCATTTAATTTATAAAAATATTACTGCCTAATAGAAAATATTGATACCCCTAGCTCAAGCTCTTGGGACTATTCACACACAGGCACTAACTAGCTGCAGGTTATAGCCGATATACCCCGTATAACCAGGGAATTGTTTCTCATATAAAATCTGTTATCCCCTACGGGTTTTGAGATTCCTAATAAAAATCTAAATTTTGATTATCGTTTCTTTCCCAGCGGTAACCGATTCGTCTATAGCATTCAAAATCGCTTGGACTTCAACGGATTCCTTCCAAGCGACCGGTTCTTTCCCGCCATTAAAGAAATCCCGGATTCGGATTAATAAATCGGTATATAACCGTGAGGTATCCACATTATAATATTGTTTAGTTTTCGCATCCTGCGCCATGATGGCATATTGATAATCATTTTCCGTCAGCTGAATTACGCCCCGCCGATTATTGGTATATTCGATGATCGCAACGATTCCGAGCGTATCTTGATAGGCAACGACTTTTTTTGCACCTACTCCAAGCACCTGCTGTACCATCTCAACCGCATGAACTCCATACCAGACTACCGAACTCCCTTTCGGCGCTTTCCCTAAACAACCGATGGATACACAGATTCTCGAATCCGGTATTTCGTTCGCTATTCGGAGAACTTCCGGCGCAAACCGTAGCGATGACGCACTGAATATCCGCACATTGTTCTCGCTCGCTAACCGCCCAATTTCCTGTGCATGCGCAACCGTATCCGCTGGCGGTTTATCCACAAAAATCGGTTTGCTAAACCTGACGATTTGTTTGAAATATTCCAGATGCAGTTCCGGATCGTTAATTTCGAGCATTAAAACCTCAACGCCAGCGACCGCTTCCTGCAGATTCCGGGTAACTTTAACTCCCCAGTTTTCGAGAATCTGTTGCCGTTTATCCTGGTCGGGTTCGGATTGGAACGCTGACGGAAACCGTAAGCAAGTAACGACTCTCATTCCATTAACTTTATGTTCAGGCGCGCAATCCGGCGCTTGCAATCTTCGGGTAAACTCAATACTATGGCTGGTATCTAACCCAATTATACCAACTTTTAATTCAGACATACCTTCCTCCGTAAATAATTAAGTTGTGTTCGATATACAATGTTATACTGAAAAAACAAGTTTCTGCAACTTCTTGATTCTATAATGTTAATCCGACTGCGAGAGGGGTTACTGCGGAGTGTCTACGAACGAGATATTATCTCGTTCGTAGACACTCCGCTATCATTTTCCTTTCAAAAAAGGAGCTACTATGATATGATAATTAGTTGATGAAACAGGATAAACCGTTCATAATAATGCTGATAATTGCAGGAATGTTTTTCATCTGGTCTGCAATTAACCCGTTCGATTATGCCGTATGGCTTTTTGAACTAGCTTTAGGATTAATCGGTATAGGGATTCTTATAGTCATTTACAACCGATTCCGATTCTCTGGATTAGTCTATATCTGGGTCGGAATTCATTTTGCAGTACTCGCAATCGGCGCGAAATATACCTATGCGGAAATGCCGGTATTCAATTGGTTACGGGATACGTTCCATCTTGCGCGGAACCATTACGATCGAGTCGGGCATTTCATGCAAGGGTTTGTTCCAGCGCTCATCGTTCGGGAAGTGCTTCTACGGAAAACACCTCTGAAACCTGGCGGTTGGCTCGGATTCATTTGCATTGCGGTCTGTCTAGCTATCAGCGCATTCTATGAGTTATTGGAATGGTGGATGGTAGTAGTTTTCTATCCGCAAGAAGGAGCGGAATGGCTCGGAATGCAAGGAGATATTTTTGATGCGCAAAAAGATATGCTGATGGCGTTGATCGGAGCAACATTAGCGATAGTTCTCCTATCAAAAGCGCATGACCAATCCATGGAAAGAGTTAGACAAAAAGAAGCGGTCAGATAATCCGCTGCGGGTACTACATTCTCTGCGGTTAACGTTTCGTTTTCTTATGAAAGTTAAATGGTTCGCAGAGTAACTCGGTTATTCGGAATATTTTCTTTTTCCCTTTCAAGTTCGCGAGCATAACCGCTGCATTTTTTCCGAATTCATAGATTACCTGCCGGCATGCACCACAAGGAGGTGTTAATTCCTCGGTATCCGCAACAATCGCAATTGCCGTAATCTTCTTTTCGCCATTCGCGACTGCTGCTGCGATAGCGTTCCGTTCCGCACAAATAGTTAATCCGAACGACGCATTTTCGACATTACAACCAGTATATATCTTCCCGGATGAAGTTACCAGCGCGGCACCAACGTTGAACTGCGAATATGGTGCATAGGCATTTTTTCTGACTTGTTGCGCTGCATGAATCAGCTTATCCCACTGCATAACTCAATCCTTTCTCGCAATACATCGGTTAAATACTGGGATGGTTAACTATCGACATAGGTATATATTTTACTCTCATCTTATCGCTTCTGTCTATTTATTCTATATACTCTGATTCTGTTTTTTCTGTTTCGGTGAATTCAAACCCTGAACCCACAACGAGAACCAATGGTACGTCATTTAGGTATGTTTGTATAATAGAAACAATCATTGGGATACACAGAACGCGGTTAACCATTGCGTTTTCGAGTCTATAATTAATATAAATATTCCGTAGACATCCTGATATAATATATAATCATTATAGGATAAACAATCAGCCATATATAGTAGACTTATAGCTTTACGATAGACGATTATGCGATTTAGAAAATATAGAATATGTAGTCTATTGGGTATCATTTTAATCATAGTAGGAACGAGTCTGGTGTACCCGCAGGAAGAGTTACGGGGGTTATGGATACCCCGATGGGCGATATCGAATCCGGATAATATCAAGACGATCGTTGAAAAAGCCGCTAGGTATCATTTCAATGCGTTATTCGTTCAAGTTCGCGGGGAAGCGGATGCATATTATAAAACGCATCTCGAACCGCGCGCTGAAGACCTCGCGAATCAAGACCCGGAATTCGACCCGTTACAAATGGTTCTCGATTTAGCGCATCCGAAAGGGTTGCAAGTTCATGCGTGGGTGAATGTATATCCGGTATGGAGTGGTGCAAAAAAGAATCTGCCGAAATCAGCGGAACATATCTATCGCGCACATCCGGACTGGTTGATGGTGGAAAAATCCGGCTCACGGATGGATGCGAAACGGTTCTATAATTTTCTCAGTCCTGGCCATCCGGAAGTGCAAGAACATTTGAGTAGAGTATTTTATGCGCTAGTCAATGATTATGAAATAGACGGACTCCATCTTGACCATTTTCGGTATCCGGATAAAGGCGAAGTACCCGGTGAATATTCATACGACCAACCGAGCTTAACCCGGTTTTTTATGCTCTATAACCGCACACCGGAACAACGACCGGTCGAATGGCAACAATGGCAATGCGACCAAATCACCGGGCTGCTAAAAAGAATCTATTTTGAAACGACGAAAGCGAAACCGGACTTGGTAATCTCGGTTGCGGTGAAACCGAATCCGGATTGGGCGAAACGTGATAATAAACAGGATTGGACGAACTGGCTTTCGCTCGGTATCGCAGATTATCTCATTCCAATGATATACCATACTCATACTGATATCGTATATCGTTATATCCAGACTGCATTGAAATATACTGGGAACCGATATGTTTTTCCAGGATTACGCGCGTATGGATTTTCAGAAGAGGACTACCCAATATCACGACTCGTTCAGCATATTTATTTAACTCGCGAGTTCGGGACTAAAGGCATAGTCCTTTACGCCTACGATGATTTAGCGAAAAATAACGATGCCGGATTTAACGCGCTACTCGCCGGTCCGTTTAAAGAACCAGCGGTAGTACCAGATTTACCGTGGAAAAAGAGGTGAAAAATCAATGGAATCCACAAAACGCTTAAATCCTTTTCTTAAATCAAAAAACCGCAATTTGCAATCCGCAATATGACCTGAGTAACGGTACAATCAGCATTCTAGCTATTCCAAACTTACTTCTTACCTAAATTTCCTTTTGCTAATCCTAGCAAATTACGATATACTTACTATTATAATAAGAAACCACAGTGTCTATTCAGACATAGACAATATCGAGAGTAGTTGCGGTAGAATTTTCTATGGAGGAGCTAGTGTAGTTTATTTTTTTACGGGGTTATCCATGAGGCGAATATTACTACTATTCACAAGTATATTGTTTATTCTCATTGGGGCTACGATATCTTTTGGGTATAACATTTATTACGGGAACTTGCATTCGCATACGGTAACCGGCGGCGATGATGGCAGCGGAACGTATGCTCAAGCATTTAACTATGCTCGGTATACCGCAGGATTACATTTCTTCGCCATCACTCCCCATAATCATATGATTTCCGATGCTACGTATACATCATTGTTATCAGCTGCGAGTAGTTATAATGCCGATGGAATATTCGTCGCTATCGCTGGTCAGGAATGTTTCACTTACGATACCGGTCATGTGAACGTATATGAAGCCAACAGTCGGGTCAATATTCCAAATGGGAAATGGAACAGCTTCTACCAAACGTGGCTACCTGCGCATCCGGAAGTTGCGTTCGTTCAATTCAATCATCCGGACGCAGCGAATATGTTCAATTCTTTCGCTTACAATACGGTAGCGGCAAATTATATCAAATCAGTTGAAATTCAGAACGGACCCGCATTTTCTACTTCTACCACAGAATCTGACCGGGGCTCAAATTACGAATCCGAATTTCAAACGTTTCTCAACAAAGGGTGGAAACTCGCACCAACAGCTAACCAAGATAATCATAACCCTAATTGGGGGAAATCGACTCCGAACCGAACCGGGGTATTAGCTACTGCGTTAACGAAAACCGAAATCCTGAACGCTTTCCGGAAACGGCGAATTTTCGCTACTCAGGATAAAACATTAGCAGTTATTTTCGTTGCCGATAGTACTCATTTTCAAGGGTCAGAATATGCACGAACTACCGGCACAGTAACATTTACCATTACGGCATGGGATACCAATATTAATGATAGAATTACCACGGTCAGGCTTTATGGAGATTTAAATGGTATCGGCGGTGCAGTAGCTTCGATATTAACCACGATAAATGTTTCTACTAGTTCAACTCAACTCATCATCACTCGTCCAACGGTTCCCGGAGAAACATATTACTATGTTAAAGTAACTCAAACTGATGGAGATAGTGCCTGGACAGCGCCTATTTGGATACGGCAACTTACTACAGCAGATATAACCGCACCAGCGTTTAGCGGAATTACCGCTGTTGTGGATATTGGCACCGGCGGAAAGTTGAACTTATTCTGGGCTCCAGCCTCGGATGTTACCCCGCCTATCACCTACAATATTTATCGGTCAACCACCAGCGGAATATTTGATTTTACTACACCGATTTATACGGGGATAAGCGGAACAAGTTTTACTGACCAAGCTGTATCTAACGGTACCACTTATTATTATATTATCCGTGCGGTAGATTATGCGTTTAATGAAGATACAAATACCATCGAATTATCGGGTATACCTACCGGAACAGAAGCAAGTTTACCCCGCGTGGTTATCAATGAGTTTAAAGCGAAATTCAGTGAGTATATTGAGTTATATAATGCTGAAAATACTACGGTAAACATATCTGGCTGGCAACTGGTTTCAAGTTCAGCTGGTGTCATTACGACATATACTGCAATGAATATTCTCGGTAATGGATATTCGGTAATATCGACCTCGAGTAAACTTGCTCAGGATGGAGATATCATCGTATTACGAACTAGTGCATCGGTAACCATTGATCGGGTCGCCTATGGTAATCAAGGAAAAGCACCGATAGACCCGACTGCAGGAATCTCTATTTCTCGGTTACCAAATGGAACGGATACCGATGACGATGGTGCGGACTTCAACATGACCGGAATTAGAACTTCCGGCAGCGCAAATCAAGGTAATCCTAGTAACCTTGGTGATTCACCAATAAAACTGAATGAAATCGCTTTATCTCCGTTAAATCAGATTGAATTATATAATTCTAGCCAGAACGGAGTTGACCTGAATGGATGGCTGTTATCAGACGGAGACGATTTGCTAACAATTTCAGGATATATTAGTTCAACATCATATCTAACGTTCTCATATCCTACATCTGCAGGGAATCCAGCAGGATTAAGTTTAAGTGATAATTTCTACTTGTTCAATCAGAATACTGTTCGGTTCGACCAAGTCGGGTTCGATGGCGGACCTTTAGCTTCTGGTAATACGACCTATACATATCAACGATATCCTGATGGGTACGGTATCAACGATGCTTACAACTGGACTGGAGCACAACAACCGAACGGTTGGGAAGTCCCTATAGAAGGAAAAACTTTATCTAAGCCAAATGTTCCCGTTGAGCTGTCTTATTTCGGAACTGAACTTGATACTCCAGCAGCAATAATCCCGAAACGGTAAGCTATCAATTGTATCACTGTCCAAGTCTTACATCTTCATGGTAGAATTTTCATCAAACTATATTAACCACAGATGATCGCAGATTAGTTTGGTTAGTGCATATCCGTGTTCATCTGTGGGCTCTAGAGGGTAGGATTATGATAAAACTAATCATTTCCGGTGCGTGCGGTAAAATGGGACAACGGATTATTACGAACGCAGTTCATACTATGTCAGTTAAAGTCGTTGGTGCGGTAGAACATCCGCATCATCCGCAACTCGGACAAGATATCGGTTTAGTCCTAGGGTTAGGGAATGCGCTGAATGTGCGGATAACCGATACTCTCGATAAAATAATCCATGCTGGCGATGTGCTCATCGAATTCACAAACCCCGAAACAACCCTCGACCATCTTGGCGTAGCGGTATATGCAAAAAAACCGATGGTTATCGGCACCACCGGATTTTCTACTACACAATTGAATGAATTACGTAATCTCGGTCAGCAAATACCCTGCGTGTTTTCGCCGAATATGAGTCTTGGAGTCAATCTTTTATTCAAACTCGTTGAACAGACAGCGAAAACGCTTGGTGCTGAGTTTGATATCGAAATTGTCGAATCGCATCATCGTGGGAAAAAGGATGCACCGAGCGGAACCGCAAATAAACTTGCAGATATTGCGGCGCAAGCGTTAGGGCGAACACTATCAGAAGTAGCAGTTTTCGGTCGGAAAGGAATCACCGGAGAACGAACGAAAGAAGAAATCGGGATTCATGCGGTTCGCGGCGGAGATATGGTCGGCGAACATACCGTTTATTTCTGCGGAATCGGTGAACGAATCGAGTTAACGCATCGGGCGAGTTCACGGGATACCTTTGCACTTGGCGCGATTCGCGCTGCGAAATTCATTGTGGATAAACCTGCAGGTATCTATGATATGCTGGATGTGCTGGGTCTCCGAAAATAATCAATGGAAACTAACTGTAAAATTAGCTATGATAAATGGATAAAATGTTTGGGATTTAGCCCATCATGGAATTTCTAGGTTGAAACCCTATTTATTATCCTTTTTCCCCTAAATGCTAACCGCTGAATTCGATTATTATCTACCGAAAGAACTCATAGCGCAATTCCCTACGGAAAAGCGAGGCCAATCTCGCCTGCTAGTGTATCATCGAACTACCGGAAATATTGAACATAAACTCTTTCCAGATTTAGTTGAGTATCTAAATTCAAATGATATTTTGGTGGTTAATGATAGCAGGGTTATCCCCGCTCGATTATGGGCAACGGACTCGGTATCGGGCAACCAAATTGAATTATTATTAATCCACCGGATTAAAAATGACCGATGGATAGCATTAACCCGTCCAGCGAAACGATGCCAGCCGGGAATAATTTTATCTATTGGTAATGGAAAAATACAAGCGAAAATCGTTTCGAAACTTGAGGGGAGTCGGCGTGAAATTGAGTTTCGTTATTCTGGGGATTGGAATCAGTTATTATCCGAATTTGGTGAAATGCCGGTTCCGCCATATATTAAACGGAAATCTGATTCCGTTAAACTTAAACAACTCGATAAAAGTCGGTATCAGACTGTTTATGCGAAATACAACGGGTCTATTGCTGCACCAACTGCCGGGCTCCATTTTTCAGAAGAACTAATCGAGAAGATTAAAAATAAAGGGGTTAAAATCGTTGCCATTACCCTCCATGTCGGACCGGGAACATTCCAGCCGGTGCGCGTTAAACAGATTAGTGAGCATAAAATGGAATCTGAATATTATTCGGTTTCAAAACAAGCTGCTGAAATGATTAATACTGCAAAAAAGAATCAACATCGGATTGTTGTTGTTGGAACTACTGCGACTCGAACGCTAGAAACTGTAGCTGATGAACAAGGATGGATACATCCAGGGCAAGGATGGTCGAATTTATTTATTTATCCGGGATATAAGTTTAAGATAGTTGATGCTTTATTAACAAACTTTCATCTGCCGCAATCGACCTTATTAATGCTGGTTTCAGCGTTCGCTGGTAGAGAGCAGATACTTCAAGTATATCAAGAAGCAATCCGAGAGAAGTATCGGTTCTATTCTTATGGTGATGCGATGTTGATAATTTAACACTTAATTCCAGAGGACTCACATGCAACCAAAATGAGGCTAGGTTATTTTTGTTTTGTACTGATTTTGTTATACTTAAACAAACTCACCAATGGTGAGTTTGTTTTTTAACTCGAGATTGTTTATTCTTTTTTTATATGGTATACTTAAAAAACGGTAAAAATTGATTCAACTATGTGTTAATCCATTTTTAGAGGAGATACCTATATGAAAATTTTATTTGTTGCTGCAGAATGTGCACCGTTTGCGAAAGTCGGCGGGTTAGCTGATGTCATCGGCTCGCTGCCGAAAGCATTAGCTAAACTCGGGCACGAAGTTAAAATTGTTATTCCGAAATATAAAAAAATTGATCACCAGCGCTATCAACTTCAGTTAATTAGTGATACAAAAATAACAATCCCTTGGCCTACTCCAGCGTTACAGAACGAAGCGTTTATTCTGCAAGGGGTGCTCCCGCATAGTCCGGTTGAAATATATTTTATCGGGAACGAGCATAATTTCGGTCGTGATGAAATATATCAAGTTCAGGGACAAGATTATCCGGATAATGCGGAACGGTTTGCATTTTTCTGTCAAGCCGCACTTGCGTTATGCAAGTATCTAAACTGGAGACCGGATATTATTCATTGTCATGATTGGCAAACCGGTTTACTGCCAGCATATATAAAAATATATCCGAACGAAGAATATATTTGGAATCGGGTTAAAACCGTTTTTACCATCCATAATCTTGCATACCAAGGGATATTCCCACCAGAACGATTGAATGGACTAGCGATGCCAGACTGGACGTATACTCCGAAATATATCGAATTTTATCATAATATTAACTTAATGAAAGCAGGGCTGGTATTCGCTGATACCTTAACCACCGTTAGTGAACAGTATAGTCGCGAAATTCAAACTGCAGAATATGGATGCGGGTTAGAAGGAGTGCTTATTGAACGAAAAAACGATTTGTTCGGGATTATCAATGGAATAGATTATGAAGAATGGAATCCACAAACCGATCCGGAATTAGCGGCATCATTTTCTCGCGCAGATTTATCCGGAAAACAAAAAAATAAACGCATGTTGCTTAAAGAGAATAAATTGCCAATCCCTCGTAAGAAAGATATTCCGGTTATCGGGCTAATCAGCCGGTTGACTGACCAAAAAGGATTTGATATTATCGCTGAAATTGCGCAAGAACTACTGCAGCTCGATGTCCAGTTAGTGATACTTGGTACGGGCGAACCAAAATATCATGCGTTGTTTACTGAATTACATAAGCAAGCACCGAAAAAGATTGCAGTAAACCTTAAATTTGATGCTCGGTTAGCGAAACTGATTTATGCCGGGAGTGATATGTTTCTGATGCCATCGAAATTCGAGCCGTGCGGACTCGGCCAGATGATTAGTTTAGCCTATGGAACGATTCCGATAGTTCGGAAAACTGGTGGATTAGCGGATACGATTGATGATTATAATCCTGCAACCGAGTCTGGTACCGGATTCGTTTTCGAAGAATATACTGGGAAAGCGCTCCTAACCACGATTCAACGGGCATTAGCGGTATATCAGAATAAAACAGCGTGGAAGAAATTAATCGAGAATGCGATGCGAGCAGATTTTTCCTGGGATGCCTCGGCGAAAAAGTATATTACCCTTTATCAAAGGTAAAATAATCACAAATTCGAAATATAACCATATTGATTATTCATTGCCGCAGTAGGGAACGCTGATACGGTGGAAAAATTTATAAGCGTACGTTGCAATTTCAGCGGTTAATTTTATCATTTTTTTATGGACATTCTTACGCTTACCATGCTAGGACAAACGCTGCGAATTTCTGTTCCTTATATACTCGCAGCGTTAGGTGGAACGTTCAGTGAACGGTCCGGTGTGGTGAACATTGCTCTGGAAGGAATGCTGTTAACCGGCGCGTTTTGTTCGGTGTTACTGGTATATTATCTCGGTAATCCGTGGTTAGGATTAATTGGCGGGATTATTGGCGGAGTTATCCTAGCGAGTATCCATGCGTTCGTTTGCGTGAAATATAAAGCAGACCAGATTGTTAGCGGAGTAGCATTAAATCTTTTAGCGGTAGGACTCACCAAGTTTATGTTAAAAATCATTTTTGGAAGTGCTTCTAATTCCGAACGGATTGCTGGACTGCCGAGTTGGGATATCCCAGGGCTGGAACAGGTTCCGGTAACCAATCCATTTGTTTTGTTAACGATAGGAATCGTTATTTGCAGTCATGGAATTCTATATTATACCCCGTTCGGATTACGGTTACGTGCGGTTGGTGAACATCCTGCAGCTGCGGATACGCTCGGAATTAGCGTTAGCGGAATGCGGTATGCTGGTGTGTTCATCAGCGGGATTCTTGCCGGACTCGGTGGCGCATATCTTGCACTCGACCAGCATCAGTTTACTGATGGAATGTCTAGCGGTCGCGGGTTTATCGCATTAGCGGCGATGATTTTTGGGAAATGGACTCCGCTCGGGGCGACGGCTGCCTGTCTGCTATTTGGATTTGCGGAATCGTTCCAAATCCATTTGCAGAATGCTGGGTATGCGATTCCAACCCAGCTTATCCAAATGATACCGTATTTGTTAACAATAATCGCGTTAGCGGGAATAGTCGGTCGGTCAACACCGCCGGCAGCTGTCGGAAAACCGTATGAGAAAGAATAAAATCCAAAAATTTCATTCTAAAATTTTGCTCCCACAATCCGCAATAAAAGAAACGGTAGCTTATATTCATTCTCAATGCAACATATTACCCCAACTTGGTATTGTTCTCGGTTCAGGTTTAGGCAATGTCGCTGATAGGATTATTGATTGCTCTAAAACGGTTATACCCTATTCTTCAATTCCGCATTTTCCGCAACCGACGGTCGCAGGACATCACGGGAATCTTGTTCTCGGGTTATGCCAGAATATCCCGATTGCAATTATGCAGGGTAGATTCCATCTCTATGAAGGACATACGGTTGAAACGATATTATATCCTATACAAATTTTAGCTAAACTAGGGGTTGAAACTTTGATATTAACGAATGCTGCAGGTGGATTGAATCCGAAGATTCCGGTCGGTTCTCTGGTTATAATCAAAGACCAGATAAATTTTATGTTTATCCGACTCGGAGATGACTTTACCCAATGGGGTCGGCCGATTTATGATGAACGACTAATTCAACTCGCTTTAAATATAGCAAAAAAAGAAAAGTTACAGGTTGCAACTGGAGTTTATATCGGTGCTAAGGGTCCGAGTTATGAAACTCCGGCTGAAATTCGGATGTTTCAAAAAATGGGAGCGGATATGATTGGAATGTCAACGGTACTCGAATCAATTGCTGCGAATGAGCTGGGAATGAAAGTTCTCGGGATATCCTGCATAACCAATCTCGGGGCTGGGATAACTCCAGCGAAACTGACGCATGAAGAAGTATTGGATATTTCGCAAAAAACAAGTTGTAATTTAAGCATCTTGATAACGGAATTGGTGAAAAATATAGAATAAGAGCAAAAAAGGATTTCCCGGATTCGAACCTCGTCAGTTTAGTGTCTGATGTAATTCATTTAACTGTTTAACATATACTTAACATACCAATCCGAAATTTTAAGTTTATGCTCGCTTACGATATCATACGCAAAAAACGTAATGGAATAGAACTCTCGGCGGAAGAACTCGCTTTTCTAATAAATGGCTATACTCAAGGAACGATTCCGGATTATCAAATGAGTGCATTTCTTATGGCATCTTATTTCCGGGGAATGACTCCGACTGAAACAGCAATTTTAACCGAAACGATGCTCCGTTCCGGCAAAACTATTGATTTATCTATGCTCAAGAAAATTTCGGTTGATAAACATAGTACAGGCGGGGTTGGGGATAAGGTTAGTATCGCACTAGCGCCGTTAGTCGCTGCTGCT
This sequence comes from bacterium, assembly GCA_026416715.1. Taxonomy (NCBI): domain Bacteria; species bacterium. The sequence goes on along the minus strand of JAOAEQ010000004.1, from coordinate 21,563 downwards.
GGAGTTCCGGTTCCGATGATTTCCGGTCGTGGACTCGGCCATACCGGCGGAACCTTGGATAAACTCGAATCTATCCCCGGATTTAGAACTAATCTCACTATTGCAGAATTCATACGGCTATTGAAAAAGATTAATGTCGCTATGATTGGACAAACAGCTGAGCTAGTTCCTGCGGATAAAAAACTCTATGCGTTACGCGATGTAACAGCAACGGTAGAATGTATTCCGTTAATTGCCGGAAGTATTATGAGTAAAAAACTCGCTGAAGGAGCGAACGGAATCGTATTTGATGTTAAAACCGGTTCCGGCGCGTTTATGCAGAAATATTCCGATGCGGTTACCCTTGCAAAAACTTTGGTAGGGATAGCAAAACAGCTGAACCGGTCAGCGGTTGCGCTGATAACTGATATGAACCAACCATTAGGCAATGCGGTAGGTAATGCAGTAGAAGTGCAGGAATGTATTGACGTATTAAAAGGGAACGGGCCAGCGGATTTAGTTGAAATAACGGTAACGCTAGGCGGATATATGCTGTGGCTCGGGAAAGTAGTCTCAACGGTTGAATCTGGAAAAAAGAAGATAACGGAATTGATTCGTTCCGGTGCGGGATTAAAAAAGTTTATCGAAATGGTTAAAGAACAAGGCGGTGACCCGAGTATTGTCGAGCATCCGGATCGATTACCGCAAGCGAAATATCGTAAGATTCTCCGTGCGACCCAAACTGGGTATATTCAAAAAGTTGATGCGTATCATATTGGACTTGCTTCCGTGTATCTCGGTGCTGGACGAAAGGAACTCGGTGCACCGATTGACCATGCAGTTGGAATCATTATCCATAAAAAAATCGGCGAGGTTGTCCAAAAGGATGAACCGATTGCGACGGTTTTATATAATCAAACGAAACAATTAAAGGAATCTATTGGTTTAATCACATCCGCATTTTCAATCGGAAGAAAAAGACCTATACCACCAAAACTGATACTAAAGGTAATAAAATAAACGTTTAATTCCCGATTAACATATTTTACACAAAGAGAGATTTTCAATATACTAAGTTTACCAGTTTCATTTATTTGAATCACTTTGAGGTAACTCAATGAGTCAATCTAATCCAAATATCGTTGTGGTCGGTAGTTCGAATACCGATATGGTAGTTAAAACTCCTCGAATCCCAGTTAAAGGAGAAACAATTCTTGGCCGTGAATTTATTATGGTTCCCGGCGGGAAAGGAGCAAACCAAGCGGTAGCAGCATCTCGGCTTGGAGCGCAGGTAACCTTCATTGCGCGAGTTGGAAACGATATTTTTGGCGATAGTTCGCTATCCAATTTTATCGCAAACAGAATTAATACGCGTTATATTCAACGCGACCCAGAGACTCCATCTGGAGTAGCGCTGATTTTCGTTGATGAACACGGAGAAAATGTTATCGTGGTTGCGCCAGGGTCAAATGCGAAATTAAGTCCTGATGATGTCCAGCAGGCGGAAGCGATTATTCGAACTGCGGCGGTGATTTTACTGCAACTCGAAATTCCGATAGCCACCGTTGAATATACGGTTTCACTAGCGCAATCGTATAATGTTCCGGTTATACTCAATCCTGCTCCGGCAACGACATTATCTCCAAACTTACTCCATGAGATAACCTATTTAACGCCTAATGAAACTGAAGCGAGTATATTATCCGGCATTAAGGTTAATGATACATCTACTGCGGAAACCGCTGGGAAAAAATTAATTGAACTAGGGGTGGAAACCGTTATAGTAACGCTAGGCGCTGCGGGTGCACTGGTAGTAACTGCTGAAACAACGAAGTTAATTCCGGCACCGAAAGTGACCGCAGTTGATACTACGGCAGCAGGTGATGCGTTCAACGGCGGTCTTGCCGTTGCATTAGCTACTGGAAAATCGTTACTTGAAGCGGTACAATTTGCGAATTATGTCGGCGCGTTATCCGTAACCAAAATGGGCGCTCAACCGTCGATGCCGACATACGATGACGTGATGCGATTCATGGCAAATTCTAATACCTAAACTGTGTAATCACGCACCAGCTAAATGTTTTTCTCGCAAATGGTTTGTGGGTACTACACAGTCCAGTTAACTTCTAGTTAGAAGTTCGGTTATTAGCATTTATTTAAACTCTGCAATTATGAATCGATTATACAAAATATTATCTGAGCATAAATGGCTCATTGGTATTTTAGCATTCGCTTTACTGATGAGAATCTGGGGTATCCAGTTCGGATTACCGGAACAATACCATCCTGACGAGGTTAAATACGTTATTCTCGGATTGAAAGTCGGTGTAGTCGGATTGAATGTTGGCTATTTCGACAACCCGACTGGATATAGTTATCTACTCTTTTTTGAATATGGGTTACTCTATCTAATCGGCCGACTTTTTTCAATCTTCCATTCTCCACGGGATTTAGCTATCCTCTATTATCAGGATCCATCTATTTATGTGTTGCTCGGACGACTCACCGCAGCATTGTTCGGCGTAGGAACAGTTTGGCTAACCTATTTGATTGGGAAAAAAACAGTGAATCGAACGGTAGGACTACTTGCCGCATTATTTCTCGCCGTATCGTTTGGGCATATTCGCGATTCCCATTATGCGGTTCCGGACATTCCAATGGCATTTTTCCTTATTCTTGCATTTTATTGTATGGTTCAATTCTATTTTTCAGAAAAAACCTTACTTCACGATACAAATCATACAGGATTAAAATCCGATATTCCCCAACTACAATCAGGGCGAAAAGAAAGATTGCTCGTATTACTTGCTGGTTTTTTCGCCGGAATTGCGGTCGGATTTAAATATACCGCCGGGTTCATTGTGATTCCGATTATGTTCGCATTGCTGTTGCGCAGAAACAATTTGGGTACGAATTGGAAACAGCAGCTAGGATGGTTCTTGCTTTTTTTCGTGGTTACGTTCATTGGTTTCTTTATTGCCTGTCCCTATGCCCTGCTAGATTATCCCAAGTTCATCGCCTCGATTCAGAATCTGCGGTATATGGATAAAACCGGTCATTGGGGAATTGACCCGGATGTAAATGGATATCTTTTCTATCTCCAATCGTTAAACTGGCAACTGGGTTTATTCATTTTCATTTCTGGACTTGTAGGTATCGGTTATTGTCTCTATAAATATAAATTAAACGGAATCATGGTATTTCTATTTCCGCCGATTTACTATGTATTTATGTCAGATTCTAAATTGGTGTACGACCGATATATGTTACCGGTTTTACCATTTCTATGCTGTGCTAGCGCTATTTTCATCTTCGATGTGTTGACCAAAATACCTAAAATAGAAAAGGTTATCTTGCCATTATGCACTGGTATTGTTATCATTCAACCGCTGGTGCAAGCGAGTTATTCAAATTATCTATTTACGCAAAAAGACACGCGAACGATTGCTAAAGAATGGGTTGAACAAAATATTCCTGCTGGAAGTAAAATCGCTATGGAAGGATACGGTCCGCCGTTAACGCATTATCGCGAATCTTTAAAATCATGGGTTTCGTTAGATACTGCTAGAGAACGATATCAAGTCACTCAACTTCCAACGAAAGGAGCAGCACTATATCCGCTGAACTATTATCGCGAACAACGGTATGATTATCTGATTATCGCAAGTTATACCTATTTACGATATTGGGTTCGTCCGGAACATAATCCTGAGGCAATCAAGTTCTATGAATCGTTACCAAAAGAAACGGAGCTAATCGCTCGGTTCAGTCCGTATCGGAATAATATCATTCCAGCCCCGAAACCGGAAGGTTTTCCGACCGAGACCTTATTTATGCGGGTTCGACCGGGTCCGATAATTCAAATTTATAAAATTCAACGGAATTAATCTTAATGGGAATACCCGAACCAACCCCGCAAATTCTTTGAGGTTTATAAGCATTCATTATGTCAGAGTTAACTCAAGAGCAAATGATTGAATATTATCACCGAAGTTATAAAACGGTTGATGGATTGTGGTTCGTTAAAACTGAAGAGAAGTTCGATTTTGTAACCGCTATGGATATTGATACTGCGGTCTGGAAAGTTCTGCCGAAAATTCAGGCGCGAATGTTAAAATCGTTCCTGAATGTTGAATCGGGTTTCGATGCATTATTCGAATGTTTTCTCCAGAAATTAACGCTGGATAGGTTTGCATATATCGCCGAGAAAAAACCCGATAAAACTGCATTCAACATCGTAATTAAATCCTGCCCATGGTATACGTTACGGGTTAAATCCGGTCGCGAGCATCTGTTTCGCGAGAAAAACTTTGATGACCGAATCTGTTCGACTGAATTTAAAGTTTTTGCTCAAGAATTTAGTGACCGAATAACATTTACCTACCAAACTCAACTTTGTAAAGGTGCGGAATACTGCATCCTGCAATTCACGAGTCAACCTTCACCATAAAATGACTCGATCTCGTTCGTAGTAACTCCACTATCGAATCCATCGGATTGCTCTGTTTTTCAGTTGCCCAACCTATTGATGTTCGCTATACTAATTAATTCAACATAACTATAATTTTCATAAATTCGAAGGATGACCATGATATACGATACCCAGCAAAGTTTGGATCAACTCTGCATAAACACTATCCGGTGTTTAGCCATTGATGCGATTCAACAAGCTAATTCCGGTCATCCAGGGATGCCACTCGGCGCCGCGCCAATGGCGTATATCCTCTGGACGCGATTTCTCAAACATAATCCGAAAAATCCACGATGGCAAAACCGCGATCGCTTCATTCTTTCCGGCGGACATGGGTCAATGCTCCTCTATAGTCTTCTCCATCTGACCGGATACGATTTATCGTTAGATGAAATCAAAAAGTTTCGGCAGTTAAGGAGCAAAACGCCTGGCCATCCTGAATATAACTTGAATTACGGCGTTGAAACGACCACCGGTCCGCTCGGGCAAGGGTTTGCCAACGGAGTCGGACTTGCTATCGGTCAGAAATATCTCGCTGCACGGTACAATCGACCGGGATTTGAAATTGTTGATTATTATATCTACGCAATAGTGACCGACGGTGATTTGATGGAAGGAATATCTTCAGAAGCCGGTTCGTTAGCCGGTCATCTGAAATTAGGCAACCTCATCTACCTTTATGATGACAACCATATTTCTATTGAAGGGAAAACAGAGATAACTTTCACCGAAGATACGGTCAACCGGTTTGAATCATTCGGCTGGCACGTTCAAGTTCTCCCTGATGGTAATGATATTGAGGCAATCGCTACCGCAATTAGAACCGCTCAATCGGTTAAGGATAAACCGTCGTTGATTAAAATCAGAACCCATATCGGTTACGGGAGCCCGAATAAACAGGATACGCCGGAAGCACACGGTGCACCACTTGGCGTCGAAGAAGTTAAATTGACTAAACGACAACTCGGTTGGGATCCGGAAAAACAGTTCTATATTCCGGAAGAAGTGAAAACATTTATGCAGCGAGCAGTGGTTTATGGAGAACAAGCAGAAGCGAAATGGAAGAATCTCTTTGCAGAATATCAGAAACAATATCCGGAGTTAGCGGAAGAATATCTCCGGTTACAGAATGGTACTCTTCCGGAAAACTGGGAGCGAAATATCCCGATATTTAATCCAGCATTGGGCTTGATAGCGACTCGGCAAGCGTCTGGAAAAGTACTCAATGCAATCGCTCCGCAATTGCCAACGCTACTCGGTGGTTCTGCGGATTTAGCGCCGTCAACCGAGACGATTCTAACCGGGTTTGGCGATTTCGAGCCGGAAAATTATAGCGGACGAAACGTGCATTTCGGGGTTCGGGAACATGGAATGGGCGGAATCCTCAATGGACTGGCGCTTACCGATGGAATTATACCTTACGGTGCAACCTTTCTCGTTTTTTCGGATTATATGCGACCACCAATTCGATTAGCTGCGTTGATGAAAATTAAGCCGATATATGTTTTTACTCATGATAGTATAGCGCTGGGTGAAGATGGACCGACCCATCAACCGATTGAACAGTTAATGGCGTTACGGGCGATTCCGAATTTGCTGGTTATCCGACCAGCGGATGCCACTGAAACTGCAGTAGCGTGGAAAATTGCCATTGAACATCGTGGCGGACCAGTAGCGTTAGTATTAACCCGGCAGAAATTGCCGATTATTGATCGGAAAAAATATGCTGCTGCGGAAAATTTGGTTAAAGGAGCGTATGTCATTTCTGAGAGTGAAAAAAATCCGCCGGAAATTATCTTAATAGCTACCGGTTCAGAAGTCCATCTCGCATTAGCAGCACAGGAAGTATTGAAACAAGAGAATATAACCGGGGTTCGAGTCGTGAGTATGCCGTCCTGGGAATTATTTGAACGGCAATCGATAGAATATCAAGACTCGGTATTACCGAAAACGGTTAAAAAACGTATTGCTATTGAAGCTGGGTCACCACTCGGCTGGTATAAATATGTCGGCGATTCCGGTCAGATTATCGGAATCAATACGTTCGGGGCATCAGCGCCGGCAGAAGTCTTGCTGAAAGAATACGGTTTTACGGTAGAAAATATTGTGGGGAGCGTAAAAGCGATTCTTTACGGTAAGTAATCTGCTGTGTTTAATCTATGATAGTTATTGCAGAACCATTCAAACTAAATCGAGATAAGTTAAAATCTCGGTTACGGATACCACCTGATGATACTCGTTTCGATAACGAATTAACTGTATTGGTAGAAGAAGCGGAATCAATCGGAAAACCGAAAGGATTATATAAACCGTTCTATATTGATGCTAAAGGTGAAGACTATATCGAACTGGACGGTAAACGGTTTACCAGCCGTGTGTTGCGGGTTAATTTAGAACACGCCCATCGAGTGTTCCTTTATGTAGCTACGTGCGGAACGGAATTGGAAACTTGGGCGAATAAGATTGCTGACCCATTACATCAATATTGGGCAGATGCAATTAAAGCTGAAGCGTTAACCATCGCGTTTGATATGATGAATTCCCATCTCGTTCAAACATTCCATCCCGGAAAATCCGCTACTATGAGTCCGGGATCGCTTGACGATTGGCCAATTTCAGAACAGCGGATTCTCTTTTCATTACTAGGAGATACACAAGAAACCATCGGAGTAACTTTAACGGAAAGTATGGTAATGGTGCCGACAAAATCCATTTCTGGAATACGATTTCCAACTGAAGTCGATTTTGAAAGCTGTCAATTATGCCCGCGAGAAATTTGTCCTGGACGACGTGCGCCGTATGACCAGAAATTGTATGACCGGAAATATGCACGTACCACGGTTCAACTAGATTAACCCGGTTTCAAATTGATTCCACTAATTTTTGCCAATGAGCTGACTATGGTTGCTGGATATTTCCGTCTCTAGCGCAGTTCAAGGTAAAACAATCGTACCTTTCGTCGGTTTAATCTATAAATTATTTTTTTCGTCGATAGCTTCGTTGGCCAGTCTATCAGCGTCGCGATTCTTTTCTCGTGGAACGTGATTCACGGTAGTCTTTCTAAACTGGGTAGATAACTGTTTAACCTGGTGATAGAGCTGTTTTAGATGCGGTTGTTTAATGTTATACTTCCCACTAAGCTGACGGACTAACAGTTCACTATCAGAAATAATCTGAAGTTCTTCGATTCCTAACGTTTGCGCCAATTGTAATCCTTCAATCAATGCGGTATATTCCGCAACATTATTGGTCGTTTTACCAATATATTTCGCCATACGCCCGAGTTCGTTCCCCTGTGTATCGGTAAGCAGAATACCTATCCCTGCATCGCCAGGATTACCCCGTGACGCCCCGTCAATATACAGGATTGCAGATTGACGATTTGAACTTCCCACTGCAGGTTGAGATTTAGAAGAATCAGCGAACTCTGTAATTTTAGTTTCATTTGTGAAATGAATCTTATGGATTTGGATAAGTTGCTGTAATAACGGCTTTAAATTACCAAGCGCTAGCGCATTTGCAGCATCGCTTTTCGCTAATTCCGGCTGCTGATGTACTTCAAGGAATATTCCATCACAACCAACTGCAACCGCTGCTCGGCAGAGATAGGGCACCATCGTCCGGTCACCACTCGTTTTATCTCCCGCACCACCCGGCTGCTGAACTGAATGGGTTCCATCAAAGATAACTGGATAACCGAACGAGCGCAATATCGGTAACGAACGCATATCAACGACAAGATTATTATATCCAAACGAAGTCCCTCGTTCAGTTAATAAAATTTGTTTATTACCGGTTGATTCAATTTTCTCGATAATATTGTTCATCTCCCATGGGGAAAGGAACTGCCCTTTTTTAACATTAACGATTTTCCCGGTCTTCGCTACGGTAACGACTAAATCCGTCTGTCGGCATAAAAACGCTGGAATTTGCATGATATCCGCAACTTCAGCGACCGTTTCTACCTGAGTTACACAATGGACATCAGTTAAAATCGGGACAGCGACTTTCTTTTTTATTTTCGCAAGGATTTTTATACCTTCTTTTAGGCCAGGTCCACGAAACGACCTGATACTTGACCGATTCGCTTTATCATACGATGCTTTATAAATGAACGGAATCCCAACCTGTTGCGCAATCGATTTCAATTCTTGCGCGAGCTCAAAAGCCATCGTTGGATTTTCGATTACGCAAGGTCCAGCAATAAGCACGAGTGGATAGCCTATTCCAATTTTAATGTCTTTTAGTGTTACCATAAAAAATTTCGACCTAACTTTTATTATGATTTGAGTTACCGTTATTTACCCCGTTGTATTACAGAACTAGGGAGAAAACGGCTATTCAAACAAGGCGACGCGATTTCGTCCGATTTCTTTCGCGCGCAACAATGCTTTTTCAGCACGGCTAATGAGCTTTTCGAACGTATCATCTCCTTTAACGAATGTACATCCGAAACTAGCGGTTATGATAATATCTTCAACGGGAAATTTATGGAGTTCAATAGTCTGACGGAGTCGTTCCGCCAGCTGTTTACAGCCGAGCATTGAATTGGTATACGCTAAAATCAGAAATTCTTCTCCGCCCCATCGCGCGACTAAATCCGGTAAACGAACACTCACATTTAACAATGTTGCTATCTGATATAGGATTTCGTTTCCGATTTGTTCGCCATACGTATCATTAATCCGTTTGAACCGGTCGATATCAACCATAATTAATCCGAACGAGATTTGACCGCGCTTTTTTAACGCTATCTGTTTCAATAATACTTCACTTATATACCGACGATTATAAACGTTGGTGAGCGTATCTCGAATGGTTAATTCAGAGATAAGATTCTCCGTCGCAGCTAGTTTATCTAGACTAGACTGGTCGGTAAATAGGGTTACCGCTCCAATCATACGATTATCGCTATTACATAAAGGTATCGCACGGATGGCGAGATGGATTCGTTGTCCGTCCTTATTTTTCGCCCATACTTTCGATACTACCTTTCTACCCGAATTCGCTACTTCTAATAACGGACAGCGTAAGTCACAGAGTTTTGTTCCAGCATCGTCAATATCGTCAAGACCGGACTCCGAACATTGTTTCCCAACTATTTCTTCACGGGAATATCCCGTAATCAATTCTGCTGATTTATTCCAATAGATGATTTCCCGATTCGTATTAACGAAAAAAATTCCATCAGCGATATGGTCTAACAATTCTTGATACATTGTCTGACTTAACTGATTCATTGCAACATTCATATATCATTTCATTTTACCAAAGGATAAGCGACTTATCAAATATCCTACCAGTATCGTGGTTAAACAACCGAGCGGAGCATACCAAGGCCAAGCAAGTTTCAATGTCTGTAAATCGAGCGATGGATTTGCGGATAAAAACGCATTTCCAATTGCGGGAATATTAGTTGCCAATAACGGTAAAATCCCTTTATAAACCAAGTTTAATGGCCAAGGCGGTGCAGCTAGAAGAACAGTGCAAGCACCAGCAATCGCACCGAGAATCGCGCCAAGTTCATTCGCTCGTTTAGTTAATAATCCTAACAAGAAAATCCCAAGTAATGCCCCGAAAGTATACGACGGAATCTGTAATGCCATATCAATGATCGTCTGTTTCGACCCTGAAGCTGCTATACCAATGAGGATCATGACAATACCCCAAAATGCGGTAAAAATTCTGCTCATCAATAAATAATGGTTATCATGTGCCTGCGGTTTAATATAGCGTTTATAAATATCGTTAACCGTGGTATTAGCGAGTGCGTTGATATCTGAACTGACAGTGGACATCGCCGCCGCGAATATCCCAGCAACAACTAACCCGCCAAAACCAATCGGCAGATAGGTTATCGCAAATCGCGGAAAAACTTCATCGAACCGGTCAAAAGTCGCTTTCGGATCGAACTGTTGATAGAACGCATAGAGCATAACCCCGAGTAATAAAAAGAAAAGAAATTGTACATTAACCGTTATCCCGCTACCGATAATCGCTCGTTTACTATCCTTTTCTGTCCGGCAGGCAAGCATTCGCTGGGCAACGGATTGGTCAGTTCCATGGGTTGCCATAGTCAAGAAACAGCCGCCGATGAGTCCGGCAAAGAAAGCATAGTTAACTGTCGGATTAAGCGTGAAGTTAAAGAACGAAAATTTATTTGCTAGCATACCGTAGTGGATAACATCACTGAATCCGTTCGGGAGCCGGAGCCAAATTAATACTATCGCTAGTAATGGTCCGATAAGATAAACGATAAACTGTAAGACATCAGTCCAGACGACGGCGATAAATCCACCGAATACGGTATAGACGAGCGCTAAAATACTGGTTGCAACGATGCTTACAGTTATTGGTAACCCAAACGCAATCTTAGCGACCAATGCGCCGGTAAATATCCGAATTCCGGTTGCGAGAATCCGACTGATAAAAAAAGTTACCACCGCAACAGATTGTGCTTTATGTCCAAACCGGTCTCCGAGAAACCCATATACGGTAAAATATTCACCGCGATATAACCGTGGGATAAATAACCAGGCAAGCAATATCCGTCCAACGAGATATCCGAACGCAACTTGGATAAAATGGAAATTTCCACCATTGGGATTAAATGCTATGCCAGGAACAGAAATAACCGTTACCGCTGAAGTTTCCGTGGCAACAATTGACATAGTTACTGCCCACCAGGGAAGAGAACGTCCACCGAGGAAATAGTCCCGGGTAGTCCGCTGTCGTCGAGTGAAATAGAGACCTAATATCGTCACGCTAACCAGATACATCATCATTACGACGATATCTAACAATTTAAGCTGTAGCATAAAAAACCGAAAGCCCTAAAAACCGAAAAAATATTCTCGTTTTATACACACTCTCTACTTCTTCCGTTTTCAGGTTCTATAGTTAGACTGGTTCAGATTTCGATATTGCAATCTGCTTTATTGTTTTCGATGATATGCTCGAATAAAATTGGCTATTGAGCGGTCGTACGTTCGTTCATAATCCGCTGGGAAAAAACAGCCGGGTAACTCGTTATTTCTGCGATGATATATGATACATTCACAGCAGATACCTTTCCGAGAACATGGTTCATACGAACAACTGCATATTTTCTGATTTTTATCTATCCGACATTCCATAGATTGTTTATCCCCTGATTAAGTATAAATAAACTACTATAAATTTTGGTATAAAGTGTATTGAATTATTGAAGTTCTGTCAAGTTAAATGTATAGCACTGTATTCATTTTGTTCAATATCTTGTTAGATATTGGCTAAATAGTGTATGATGTTATACTAAAAATATAAAAAAGTAATTACAGAAACTAAAACGCAATTACAGCGATTTAATTGATACAATCAAATTTAGAAATCGGTGTAATCGGTGTTCTAATATGTATCTTAAGAAATTGGAATTACTTGGATTCAAATCGTTTGTCGATGAGACGGTTTTAGAGTTCGGGCCTGGTATCAGTGTCATTGTAGGTCCTAATGGTTGCGGGAAAAGTAATCTCTTAGATGCAATCCGCTGGGTGCTCGGTGAACAGAGTCCGAAGATCCTGCGTTGCGACCGGATGGCAGATATTATCTGGAATGGGAGCGCAGTTCGACCAGCAACGAGTTTAGCGGAAGTGAGTTTAACCTTAGCGGAGACTGAAAATGTGTTACCATTAGGATATAATGAAGTTACCGTAACTCGCCGTTTGTTTCGTTCCGGCGAGAGCGAATATCTAATCAACAAGGTTCCTTGCCGACTGAAAGATATTGAAGAACTGTTTATGGATACCGGAATTGGCTCCCATGCTTATGCGATTATGGAACAGGGGAAAATGGATTTATTACTTTCCCAGAAACCGCAAGAACGACGGTTTGTTTTTGAAGAAGCAGCTGGTATAACCAAATATGAAACTAGAAAAGATGAAGCGATCCGTAAACTTGAACGGACTGAACAAAACTTATTACGGCTCCATGATGTTATCGCAGAAGTACGAAAGCAGGTGAGTTTAGTAGAACGCGCGGCGCGCGCTACCCAACGATATCAAGAATATTTTAATGAATTAAAATTATTAGAGATATATTTGCATAAGACCGAATATGACCGATTATTTACTGAAGAACAAACCCAGCAGGGAAAATTGCATCAGCTCCAGGATGAAATGAGCCAGATTACTGTGGCTATCGACAAACTGGAAGCGGAACAGGAAACAATAAAAACCCATTTAACCGATAGCGAAAAGAGACTTCTAGCGATTCAACAGGAACGGCAGGATATTGACCGAGAAATGCAAGAACAACAAGCGCAAATTTCTATTGCTAAAAACCAGATTACCGCAGCAGATGAATCTCTCGAAACGATAACTCGCGATATCCAGCAGATTAACGAACGAATCACTGAACTTACCGCATCAGTTGATCCCATTAAACAAGAATGCAGTCAGGTCGCCGAACAGGAACAAAAAATCGAACAGATGGTTGCTGAACAAACAACAACTATTGAACAACTTGCGGTACAACTCCAACAGCTCGAACAAAACGTTCAGGAAACAACCTTATCTATCGCAGCGCAGAATAAACAATATACCGAACTCCGTGAACTTATCTCGCGGATAAACGCCAATCTAGAATCAATTATCGCTCAAAAACACCAGACTGAACAAAATCTGACGCACAAGCAACAAATGGTGGATGAACTAACTGCTCGGGTTGCTACCCTTAGAAAACAACTCGAAAACGTCGAACAAATTGTTTCTGCAGGAAAAGAGAAAATTAAACAGCAGCAATCAGTTAAACAGCAGCTCCTACAACAGCACCAGAAACTTGCGGGTATCTTAGACCAGTTGAAATCTGAATACAATAATAAAGTTGCTCGGAAAGAATCGTTAGTCGCTTTACGAGAAAGTTTTGAAGGATACTATCAGGGACCCAAAACATTGTTACAAGCGAGAGAAACGTTTCCAGGGTTATTGGGAACCGTAGCAGAATTGATTCGACCGGAAGCGAACTATGAACTAGCATTAGCTGCAGCGCTCGAAACCGCGGCACAGTTTCTAGTAATTGAAAATACTGCGGTAGCGAAACAAGTAATGTCGTTTTTGAAACAGAAAAAATCAGGTCGGGTTACGATTCTTATTCTTGACCAACTTAACCAAACGAATCAACTAACAATACCTACGGAAGTTTTAACATCACCTGGGGTTATTGGTTTAGCAACCGATTTAGCGGCTTATGACGTTAAATATAAAGCGGTAGTACATTGGGTATTGGGAAATACGCTGGTGGTTGATACACTCGATACCGCATTTCGAATTATGTCCCAAATTCCTGAAGGGATTCAATGTGTAACCTTGGAAGGGGATACGGTAACCAGCAGTGGCCAAATAAGCAGTGGGATACCAGAATCAGCCCAGTTATTTGCCCGAGATCGCGAGTTGCATGAACTTATTGACCAAATTAGCCAATTAGAACACCAAATCGACCACACCACCTCTCAACTTACCTCGGTGACTCGTCAAATCGAACAGAATCAGAAACAAGTTGAGCAACAACAATTATTGCTTTTTGATTCAGAACTTGAGTTTACCGGATTACATCGTGACTTAGATTCGTTGATAAAACAGCAACACCATGCACAAAATGAAGTTGAGGCTGTATCGGTAATTTTGTCCAATTTAATCAATGATGAACAGAAATTAATCGCTCAAAAAACGGCGTTATCGAAACAGGCTGAAGAGTTAGAAAAAACCCTAAAAGAGAATCAAGCTGCATTGGTCGAATTCCGGAATCAAATCGAAACAGTGGTAAAAAATAAAGACGGAAAGATTCACGAATTAACTGCTATCCAGATTCAATTAGTTGAAATACGAAATCGGAAACAGAATCTTACCGAAACATTAACCCGAATTGTAAATGAAATTAACGAACGAAATATAGAATTAAATCAGAAAAATATCCTCTATCAGACATATTTAGACAAAAAAACCAATGCCGAGAAGAATATTCAAACTGCTGAAGACCGGCTCACGGTACTTTTGGGCAAAAAAGATGAAGTTAGCAAACGGTTAATTGAGCTTCAGCAGGAACGAGATACATTGAACCAATCGCTGGATACATTAGCCGAAAAGATACAGGGATACCGCCGTGACCAAAATGGAAAACAGAACGACCTGCGCGACTGCGAGATTCAGCTTGCCCAACTCCGGATGCGGATGGAAACTATGTATCAGCATATTCTTGAAACCTATCAGACTGACTTGCGGACGTGCCAAGTTCCGGAATTGCCAGAATCGTTATCTGCGTTAGATTCGACAGGGAAAGAATCTCGTATTCATGAATTAAAGTCGAAAATACAACGGGTCGGACCGGTTAGTCCAGGTTCTATTGAAGAATATGAAACGTTAAAACAACGGTTAGAATTTTTAACTCAACAGGAGAAAGATTTAACCGATGCAAAAGAACAACTTATCGCGACCATAACGCATATTAATCGGACAACAAAAGAACGGTTCGCAGAAACCTTTGCCCGGATTCAAGCGAATTTCCACGAAGTATTTCGCCAGGTATTCCGTGGAGGGCAAGCTCAGTTAACTCTGTTAGATACAGAGAATATTAACGAATCTGGCATTGAGATCATGGTGAATCCGCCAGGGAAAAAACTGCAAAGTATAACCTTATTATCCGGAGGAGAAAAAGCATTATCCGCAATTGCACTGCTGTTTGCCATCTATCGGCTTAAACCGAGCCCGTTTTGTGTATTAGATGAAATAGATGCGCCTCTCGACGATGTTAATATCGGGCGGTTTACTGACTTGATTAAAGAGTTAACCACCCAATCGCAATTCATCATTATGACACACAATAAACGGACGATGGAAGCTGCTGATGTTCTGTATGGCGTCACCATGGAAGAACCGGGAGTATCGAAAGTGATTGCTGTAAAAATGACCGGACAAGCTTGGTATGGTGGCGAGTTAACGCTCAGTCTTGATTTCAACAAAGCAATCCTTCCGAAAACCAAAGAAGTTACAGAAACTAAAGTTGATTAAAGATGCAAAAGTTACAGTGCTTATATGGCTCATTACCTATAAAGTATAAATCATAGACTAAAATGAACGGCTCAAACTTATTTGCTTCACTCAAACGTGGATTAACCGCAACACGTAATCAACTGGTTAAAAAAGTAAATAATCTTTTGTTCGGTGGGAAAAAACTTGATGAAGCGATGCTTGCTGAACTTGAAGAAGTGCTGATTACAAGCGATGTCGGCGTATCAACCACGATGCGGATGATTGAAGATTTACGAACTGAACTTAATGCCGGACGAATCCTAACCCCCGAGCAACTTCGCGAAGCGTTACAGCAAGAAATACTCCGTATTCTTAATGATACTCCCCATGAAATTCTGATCAGTGAAAGTCTGAAACCAACGGTTATTCTCATTGTTGGGGTTAATGGTACAGGTAAAACAACGACTATCGGCAAACTCGCTGCCCGATACCAGCGGTCAGGGAAAAAAGTACTTATCGCCGCTGCTGATACATTCCGTGCTGCGGCGATAGACCAGCTTGATATTTGGGCACAACGTGCTGGTTGTGAAATAGTTAAACATCAACCGGGAGCTGATCCTGCTGCGGTAGTCTATGATGCGATCGCTGCAAGTAAAGCGAGAAAAGTAGATATTTTGATTATTGATACCGCAGGACGGCTACATACCAAATATAATCTGATGGAAGAATTAAAAAAAATCCAACGGGTCATCTCTCGGGAACTACCGGAAATCAAACCGGAAATACTTCTGGTGCTGGATGCAACGACCGGCCAGAATGCAGTCTCGCAAGCGAAATTATTTAAGAATGCTATCGCAGTTACCGGATTGATACTAACCAAACTTGACGGCACGGCAAAAGGTGGAATTATTATTACTATTCGAGATGAACTACAACTACCGGTAAAACTTATTGGAATCGGGGAAACAATCGATGACCTTCGCGATTTCTCACCACAAGATTTTGTTTCCGCTCTTTTTGCTACAGACTAGTTCAGAATCTATTCGCGCAATATCCAGTTGCTATCTGTACCACTTTCGGTAGAACTACAGGTTTACATTTCCAACATAAAACTTATCTTTTTAGAATATTGTATCTGTTTCTTAAAATTATAGCGCCTATACCTAAATCGGTTTATGTTATCGAATATCAATAGTTTATGGAATCAAGGGACAATGTGCTCAAAAATAACATCCAATGCGAAAACGGATTCGCAGCAGCGTAGAATTGTTGCATAAAGTGAAGAAAACATCAGGAAAGATTTCCGCCAACAATTATATCTTGACCTGACTAGAGAATTAGGTATACAATTACACTCACATATAATTTCAAAATATGATTTTTTCAGGAGTTTATTGAATGCCAATTCAGCTGGGAACTATCCTCAAAGGACCGTTTTGGCCGGAGCGAGTCAGGGTGATATCAGTTCAACCGTTTAGCGGAACGCGAATTCGTATTGAAGCGGTAGGATTAAATACCCGTCAATATTACAATTCGATTTTTTCTGAAGAGGATTTAAAAACGGTTGAGATTATCGAAGAGAAACCATACCAATTCACGGCTGATGGCGAAACATTATTTTTGTATCTCGAATCGCACCGTATCCGGAATGCGTTCCAGTTCGACCCGCTTTATGCGGTCAATGTCTCTCAAATCGACCCGTTACCGCATCAGATTGAAGCGGTTTACCATTACATTATTCAGAATCCACGGATACGATTTATGCTAGCGGATGACCCTGGTGCAGGGAAAACCATCATGGCCGGATTACTGCTGAAAGAGCTGAAGTATCGGGGTTTAGTCGAGCGGGTACTGATCGTTGTTCCTGGACATCTGAAAGACCAATGGCTGCGGGAAATGAAGGAGAAGTTCCAAGAAAATTTCATACTCCTAGATAGAGGAGTAATGAATTCCTCCTGGGGACAGAACATTTTTACCGATAGGAATCAAATCATCGTTTCGATGGATTTCGCTAAGCAAGACGATGTTTTATTCGCGTTAAAAGATTCGAGATGGGACCTCTGTATTGTTGATGAAGCGCATAAAATGTCGGCATATAAATATGGTGAGAAGGTAAACAAAACGCAGCGGTATTTTTTCGGGGAACAGTTATCGCAGTTAACCAATTATCTCCTGTTTCTCACCGCTACTCCACATCGGGGCGATCCTGAGAATTTCCGGTTACTCCTCGACTTACTCGAACCCGGATTCTTCGCAAATACTGAGATGCTAGCCGAATCTATCCAGAATAAAGATAATCCGTTATTCATCCGTCGGTTGAAAGAAGATTTAAAAAATTTCGATGGTACCCCGATATTTCCGCCACGGCACGTTGACACGGTGAAATATTATCTTTCCGATGACGAAAAAAAACTCTATAATGCTGTGACCGAATATGTAGAACAACATTTCAATAAAGCGTTACAAAAAGAAAAACGGAATGTTACTTTCGCCTTAACCATCTTGCAACGACGACTCGCTTCCAGCATCCGTGCGATTAGAAAATCTTTAGAGCGTAGATACGAACGATTAAAGCAACTCTACGAAAAGGGACAGATAATTCAAGAAATCGGTTATGATGAAGAATATCTTGAAGATTTAGAAGAAAAAGAACGATGGAAAAAAGAAGAAGAGTTGTTAGAGAAATTTACGTCTGCAGAAACGTTAGAAGAACTGAAAGTCGAAATCGATAAACTTGCTGAACTGGTCACTCTTGCCAAGGAAGCAGAGAAGAAAGAGATTGAGACGAAACTGACTGAATTGAAGACAGTGATGGATGTAGAAAAACTTCAGCAAACCAAAACGAAACTGCTTATCTTCACTGAAGCAAGGGACACCTTAGAATATTTAGTTGAAAAGCTCCGCAAATGGGGATATACGGTAACCTACATCCATGGTGGCATGAATCTCGACCAGCGGATTCAAGCGGAACAAGATTTTAAAAATCAGCAGCGGGTACAGATTATGGTCTCAACGGAAGCGGGCGGTGAAGGGATTAACCTTCAATTTTGTTCCTTAATGGTCAACTATGATATTCCTTGGAATCCCAATCGGTTAGAACAGCGGATGGGTCGGATTCATCGGTATGGGCAACAACATGAAGTCCATATTTATAACTTGGTAGCGATGGATACTCGGGAAGGGATGATTTTAAATAAGCTGTTCGAGAAATTGGCTCGGATTCGAGAACATCTCGGTTCGGATAGGGTATTTGATGTTGTTGGCGAAGTGTTGGTTGGGAAAAGTCTTAAAGACCTGATTGTTGATGCGATAGCGAACCGGCGGAGTATGGATGATATTTTAAAAGATTTTGAACGTATTCCTGATGAAGAAGCGATAAAGAAGGTAAAAGAAGCGAGTTTAGAAGCGTTAGCAACTCGGCATATAGATTTAGCCAGGATTTTAGGTGAACAGCGTTTCGCGAAAGAAAACAAACTCGTCCCGGAATATATTGAAGAATTTTTCAAACGCGCAGCAAAAAAGTTTAATATCAAGCTGGATAAACGCGAGGACGGGTTCTGGCGGATAACTTCGGTTCCATTTGAGCTGCGAAATCAACCGCATCATTTCAAAACTAAATATGGAGAAGTACTTCGAGAATATGCGAACGTATCGTTCGATAAAGAGAACGCATTTAAGCATCAGGCAGAATTCGTGGCGATGGGTCATCCGCTACTCGAAGCGGTCGTAGAGACAATCTTTACTCAGTTTGAGCCAGAGGTTCGTGACGGAGCGATTTTTATTGACCCAGATGGGAAAATGAACGGAATCCTCTGGTTTTTTGAATCAGAAATTAAAGACGGAAAGAACGAAATCGCTGGCAAGCGGTTATTTGCGGTGTATCAGGAGCTAGAACATACCCGTTTATCTTTTGTCAACCCAGCGATTTTATGGGACTTAAAACCGGTATCAGCACTGGACAATGCGACACTGAACCAGCCATTAGACCAAATCATCGATGCCGATACGGTTAAATCCTTTGTAGTAACCAATGGATTAGAAATATATAAACAGGAACTATTAGCTAGACGGCAACGAGATACAGATATTAAAAGTAAGTATGGGATTCGCTCTCTGGAGGCAATGATACTCGATTCCGATGCGAAATTAACTGATTATGAAACCAGAAAGATGAAGGGAGCACCGATTCCAGAGCCGACCGTCCAAAAAGAACAAGCAAAAAAAGAAGATTTACTCCGCAAAAAAGACCGACTTCTGCACGATATTCAAGCAGAAGTAGCGCTCTATGCTACGGATCCGAAAATTATCGGGGTAGTGCGCGTTATCCCAGCTTCACCCGATGAGACCACACTACGGATGGTTACCGATGAAGAAATCGAACGAATCGGAATGCAGGTTGCGATGGATTATGAAAAACAACAAGGGCGAGCCGCTGAAGATGTGCATCATCAGAATTTAGGGTATGATATTCGGTCAAAAGATGCTCAGGATAACTATCGGTATATTGAAGTTAAAGCGCGCGCGAGAGAAGGAGCGGTTATTCTTACTCCGAATGAATGGCTGATGGCGCAACGGTTGAAAGATGAATATTGGCTCTATATCGTAACGAATGCTAGGAGCGAACCTGAACTATTCCTCATCCAGAATCCTGCTTCCTGCTTGACGCCAGAAGAAGAAGTGAGTATCGTTCGGTATCTCATTAAAAATTGGAAGGATAACGCTGCGGTGGTGAAATGATTCAGACTGACCTTTAAAAATAATTAAATAAGCTGAATCGGAAACGACAGTATGGATTGTATGCACTAGAATTACAGGAGATTACAGGTGGAATTTTAACTTTATTTCGGAAAGATATTTGTACCGAAGAATACCTGCACAATCTAGGGCTGAATGAACGACAGATTCAAGCGGTATCCTATGTTAAAGAAAATTGCATAACATCGGACAGTACAAACTTTAATACTGACTTTGTTATATTATATAACTTAAAGAGGAAATACAAAATGCCGAAGAAATCGTTTATTGAAGTAGATTTTCCGGTAAAGGAAGTTAGCGAAGAATCCGCTCGGGAGAAGAATATCCGACACGGGCATATTTCGACACTGCATATCTGGTGGGCACGACGGCCGTTAGCTTCATCTCGTGCGTCAATTTATGCCTGTTTAACGCCTGAACCGAAAGATGAAGAAGAACGATTAAAACGCGTCCAGTTTATCCATAATCTTTCCAAATGGGAAAATTCGTTGAATAAAGATTTAATCAACCGAGCAAGAGAAGAAATCCTAAACGCGAATAATGGCAAACCACCGAAAGTGCTCGACCCGTTTGCTGGTGGCGGCGCGATCCCGTTAGAAGCGTTACGGCTAGGCTGTGAGACTTATGCGAGCGATTTGAATCCGGTTGCTGTGTTAATTGAAAAATGCACACTGGAATATCCGCAGAAATACGGACAACCGAAAAAAGTCAAATCCGGTGATTTAGCTGGCGTAAGGGAAATCAATCCGTTACTAGAAGATGTAAAGAAATGGGGTACTTGGGTTCTCGAAGAAGCGAAAAAAGAACTCGGGAAGTTTTATCCCGCTGACCCTGACGGTTCTATTCCAGTTGGTTATATCTGGGCGAGAACCGTTAAATGCAACAATCCGAAATGTGGCGCAGAAATTCCGCTAGTTCGTCAGACGTGGCTCGCGAAAAAAGAGAATAAACGAGTAGCGTATCGGTTGATACCCAGAAAAAATACCGTTGCATTTGAAATTGTTGAAGGGAAAAAAATTGATTTCGACCCTGAGAACGGGACGGTATCACGGGCGAGAGTTATCTGTCCGTGTTGTGGTTCCGGATTGAGCGATAAAGATGTGCGCAACCAATTTCAAACGGGGAAAGCAGGACAGAGAATGGTAGTAGTTGTTTTACAGGGAGGAAATAGCACAAGAGCATTAGCGAATAAGGGAAAAAGATACAGAGTAGCTACGCAAAAAGATTACGAAGTGTTCACACAAGCGGAACAATATCTGGAGAAGAAACGGCGGGTATTATTCGAGAACTGGGGCTATGACCCCGTGCCGGATGAACTAATGAATACAAAAGACCCGAATACAGTTGCAGGTCGCGGT